>JAGVFL010000135.1 GCA_020057645.1 Candidatus Omnitrophota bacterium | reverse complement strand
TTAAACCCCACCTACGCGGTGGGACGATTTGCGATGAAGAAGATACTTTTAGTCAATCCGTGGATATATGATTTCAGCGCGTACGATTTCGGCATAAAGCCGGTAGGGCTTTTGCGCATAGGGGAATTTCTGCGCCGCAAGGGCGCTAAGGTAGATCTGGTGGATTGCCTGGAAGGGTGCTCAAGGCGTAAAGACGAATACGGTTTTTCAAAGATAAGAAAAGAAAGAATAGAGAAACCGGAGATATTGAAAAATATAGAAAGGCCTTATTTCAGGTACGGGATACCTGTCCCTGAATTTTTGGAAAAGATATCGGCATTTTCCGAAATAGACGAGATATACGTGGCTAGCGGAATGACTTATTGGTATCCCGGAGCCCATCTTGCCATAAAACTGCTAAAAGAACGTTTTAATAAAACCCCCGTAATGCTGGGAGGGATTTACGCGACTATCTGCCATAAGCACGCGCGCTTGACGAGCAACGCCGACGTTATATGGAAAGGCAGCTATCTCGATAAGGAGTATTTTTGGCGGAGCGGTTTTTATCCCGCGTACGACCTATTGGCGGACAAAGAGATATTGCCGATACAGCTTACGACAGGATGCCCTTTCAGATGCACCTACTGCGCCTCCAGGATGTTCGGCGCCAGGTTTGATATGAAAGACCCCGTAAGCCTATTTGAAGAGGTCATGTATTACAATAGGGCGTTCGGGACAAAGAGTTTTGTTTTTTATGATGACGCCCTGGCCTATGAAAGTTCGCAGGGCATTAAAAGATTCTTAAGGCTTGTCATTGCCTCAGGCGCGCAGTTTACTTTTCACACGCCGAATGGATTGCACGCGAGGTTCATAGACGAAGAGCTCGCGGAGCTTTTCAGAAAGACGAATTTCAGAGACCTGCGCATATCGCTTGAAACGTCTGACGAAGGCGTCCAGCAATTTACAGGCGGGAAGGTCAGCAATAACGACCTGAAGCTCGCGCTTAGAAATTTGAAGGAAGCCGGTTTCGCGAAAAAAGACCTCGGCGTTTATATTTTAATGGGCGCGAGCTATATTGACATGGAAAAGACAATGGACGACATACTTTTTATAAATTCCCTGGGCGCGAAGGCAATACTGGCTTCTTATTCTCCGATACCCGGGACGCTAGATTACAAGGTCATGGTAAAAAATAAAATAATAAAGGAAAACATGGACCCTTTATGGCACAATAAAGCCATATTTTCCGAGCTTCTGATACCGGCTTATATAAAAAAGGCAAGGGAGATAAGGCGTTTTACGTCGAACCTTAATAAAACATAAGACTGCGTAGGGAACGGTTTTAAACCGTTCCCTACTGCGCGTTGAGGTGGTTAAGATGGATTTTTTTGAAGTTGTAAAAAACAGAAAAAGCGTAAGAGAATATTCTACCGCGGAAGTCAAAAAAGACCTTATCGAAAAAATTATAGACGCTGGAAGGTTGTCTGCTACAGCCAGAAACGAACAGCCGTGGGAATTTGTAGTAACCTCTGATAAGAAAATACTTAAAAAGATATGCGGCATGTGCCCGAACGGCCCGTTCATTAAAGACGCCTCGCATTTAATAGCCGTATTTTCCAAGGAGACAAAATATTACATTGAGGACTGTTCCGCTGCGACCCAGAATATGCTTCTCGCGATAGAGGCCCTTGGGCTCGGAGGCTGCTGGGTAGCGGGCGATAAAAAGAATTACGCGGAGGATATCAGAAAGATATTTAACGCGCCCGACGGTTATAAATTGGTAAGCATGATAACAATCGGATATCCTAAAAAAGAAGAAAAGCCGCACGCGAAAAGAAACCTGAAAGATGTTTTGCGCTGGGAGAGATATGCCTAATACGCTATGGAGATTCATAGACGATGACGCTGCGTTTGTAGCCGGGAACCCCGATAAGGTCTCGAGGCTTTATTTTCCTTTGGTAAACGAATCCGGCATGATGTCGTCGATAACGCCGAAACTGCACGGCGACATAAAAACAGGCCAGCACTCATTTCTGACCGTTCCTGTTTCTTCGGAGGACCTCAACAATACCCTGTATAACCGTAATTTCTGGTTATACATCGAGGGCCTCGGGGCATGGTCAATCGCTTTCGGAGAGAGCGATGAAACGCTGGTGGAAGCGGGATTTTTATGGCATAAGATTATAAAGATAAATAAAAAACTCGGCATCAAGATAGAGGTGTTAAATTTTGTCCCAGCGGAAAACGAGGCTGTGGAGCTTATGTCTGTAGAGATCGCTAATATATCAAAGAAGAAACTTAAAATAACCCCCACGCTGGCCATACCCATATACGGCCGTTCTGCGGACAACCTCCGCTATCACAGGCACGTGACCTCTTTATTAAATAGAATCAGGCTAAGCAAGCGCGGTGTGATCGTTACCCCGGCGATGAGTTTTGACGAAGAGGGCCATAAGATAAACAAGTTGTCTTATTTTGTCCTTGGCTGCGAAGGCGATTCCGGTCTTCCGAAAGGCGCTTTCCCAACAGTGCTTGAATTCTCAGGCGAGGGCGGCAGCCTTGAAAGGCCGGAAGCTGTTTTAAAGAATATGCCGCCTGATAAAAAATCAGGCATCGGAAGGCAGGGCAAGGAGGCAATGGGAGCTGTAAGATTTAAAACGCTCTCTATATCTCCTGGCAAATCCATGAAATACATCGCCGCAATGGGCATAACAGAATCCAGCCCGGAGAAGATATTCAAAAAGTTTAATTCCGCTAAAAAATTAGACAAGGCCCTATCCTTTAATAAAGAATTCTGGGTTGAAAAATCAAAGAGGGTTTATTTTTCAACACACGACAAGGATTTTGACAGGTGGATGAGATGGGTCGGCGTCCAGCCTATCTTCAGAAAGATATTCGGCTGCTCATTCCTGCCGGATTTTGATTATGGAAGAGGCGGCCGCGGCTGGAGAGATTTGTGGCAGGATTCGCTGACATTACTTTTAATAAATCCGGAAGAAGCGCGTAATGACCTTATAAATAATTTCGGCGGGACGCGCCTCGACGGTTCCAACGCCACGATAATAGGGAAAACCCAGGGAGAATTTATCTCTGACAGGAATAATATTTCCCGCACGTGGATGGACCACGGCGCGTGGCCGTTCATGGCCCTGAATCTTTATATAAATCAATCAGGGGATAAGGATATATTATTTGAAAAAGCCAAGTTTTTCGAGAGCGACAGGATAGATACTGTGCTGGAGCATGTTTTATTGCAGCACAAAAGGCCGTTTACAAAGATAGGAAAACACGGAAATTTTCTTCTGGAAGGGGCTGACTGGAACGACGGCCTTGACATGGCAAAGGAAAACGGAGAAAGCGCCGCGTTTACCGCCGCGTACGCCGGCAATCTCTTTGAATTGGCTAATCTGCTAGAAAAAATAAATTATAAAAAAGAGACAATAGACGAACTCCGCGGGAAAGCAAACATCCTCGGAGAGCATATCCGCAGAGACGAATGGATAAAAATTAATTCAGGCTATAGTTTTTTTAACGGGTATTATGATAATCTCGGCCAAAGGGTGGAAGGCGATCACAAGAACGGCGTCCGCATGACTCTCGCGGGCCAGGTATTTCCGATAATGAGCGGGGTGGCTAGCCATGACCAGATAAACGAGATCTATAAAAGCGCTAAAAAATACCTTTGGGACCCCAAGCTCAAAGGTTTCAGGCTGAATACAGATTTTAAAGAAATACAGCCGAATCTCGGAAGGGCGTTCAGTTTTGCGTACGGAGAAAAAGAAAACGGCGCGTTCTTCAGCCACATGAACGTGATGTTTGCGTACGCATTTTATAAAAGAGGGTTTATTAAAGAGGGTTTTGAGGTGATAAGCTCCATATACAAGATGTGCCTTAATACGAGTTCGAGCAAGATGTACCCCGGGATCCCGGAATATTTTAATGCCGACGGCCGCGGCATGTATCATTATCTGACCGGCTCGGCGAGCTGGCTTTTATTTACAATGCTTACCCGGGTATTCGGCGTGCGGGGAGAAATAGGAGGCCTTTTAATAGATCCAAAACTTGTAAAGATGCAGTTTGGAAAATCAAAAAAAGTTTCAGCTAATACTACTTTCGCGGGAAAGAAAATCCAGGTCAATTATTTCAACCCGGATAATCTGGGCCACGGCGATTATAAAATAGGCGGTATTTCTATAAATGGAAAGGCTGTGAAAGAAAACCCTGTAAAAAGAGAAGATTTCTTAAAACTCGCGGAAAGGCCTGTGAATATAATAGATGTCCAGCTGGTTTAACCTGCTATTTTTTCCATCGGCTGATTACAGCAAACCAATTCTCCGCCGCCCACCTTTGTAACAGTTACTTCATTTCCGCAGACATTGCACCTGTACTTTTCCCCGACCCCTTTTACAGCCATAAATACCTCCTCTTTCCAAATATCATATAATATACTATAATATACTTATACCTGATGGTTTGTAAAGAAAAACTATGGGAGTCCAGCTCCCATAGTCAACGAAAGGATAAAAAATGGCTGATGATATATATCCAAACAAAATGTCAATTGTAGAACATCTTGAGGAATTGCGCAAACGCATTATTGCCAGTCTTGTTTTTTTTACACTAGCGTCTATATTTTCCTTTATGTTTGTGGATAAAATTTCCGATATCCTGAGGCTGCCGGCTTTGGGCATTATTGAAAATTTCATATTTCTTACCCCGACAGAGGTTTTTACCGCGTATATGAGAATGTCAATCCTCGCCGGTTTTGTAATCTCCCTGCCGTTTATCCTGCTTCAGCTGGGTTTGTTTTTAATGCCTGCGGTACAGCGGGATCAAAGAGAAGCCATAGTAAGCTGGCTCATAATCTCATTTTTACTTTCAATACTGGGTATAATATTTTCTTATTTTCTAGCGCTGCCTTTTGCGCTTAAGTTCCTTATAAATTTTGCAAAAGACGCGGCAGCCCCCATGATAAGCATAGGCAAGTATTTTTCATTCGCGGGGGCTTTGCTTCTAATAGGAGCTGGGATATTCCAGATACCGGTCGTCATGGCGCTTTTGTCATATATAGGAATATTCAAGGCCGTATTTTTCAGGAAAAACCGCAAATACGCCATAGTGACTATTTTTATAATAGCGGCTATCATTACGCCGACGCAGGATATTGTGAACATGCTGATATTCGCAGTGCCTATGCTTGCGCTTTATGAGGCAGGTATACTTGCGTCATGGATAATAGAAAAAAGGAGAAAGGCATGAACAAAGAATCAATATTCGAAAGCCTGCCCAAGAGAGAAATTACAAGAAAAGGGTTTGTAAAGCTTTGCGGCATAGGCGCCGGAACCCTTGCCATGAATAACGCCTTATTGAAATTCGCGTTTGGCCAGGACAATGTCTCTACCGGAAGGACTGTTAAGAAAATAAAAGGCCTGCATGATTTAGTCGCAATAAAAGGCGATGACCCTTACGCGATTACAGTCAAGGCAGTGGAAGCATTGGGCGGCATGGATAAGTTTGTTAAGAAAAACAGCGTCGTGCTTATAAAGCCTAACATTGGGTGGGACCGCTCTCCTGAACAGGCAGGGAATACAAATCCTTATGTCGTGGGCGCTCTCGTGGATATGTGTTTTAAAGCCGGGGCAAAAAGGGTGAACATATTTGATAATACCTGCAACGAATCAAAGCGTTGTTATGAAAATAGCGGGATAGAAAAGATAGCGAAGGGAAAAGGCGCAAACGTCTATTTTGTAGATGACTGGAATGTTGTAAAGGCAAAGTTCAGCTATAAAAGCCCGATGGAAGGCTGGCCTATTTACAGGGATGCCCTGGAATGCGATACATTTATAAATGCGCCCGTATTGAAACATCACGGCCTGACCGGCCTCACGATTTCCATGAAAAACCTGATGGGTATCTGCAGCGGCAATAGAGGCCTGATACATTTTGACATAGGGACAAAGCTGGCTCATTTGACGGATTTTATAAAACCTGACCTGACCGTGATAGACGCTTACAGGGTGCTTGCGAGAAACGGCCCGAGCGGGGGAGACCTCAAAGATGTTTTAGACATGAAAACAATCATAACCGGCTCAGATCCGGTATTGTGCGATTCTTACGCGGCTAAATTAATGGGTAAAGAGCCCCTATCTTTTAGTTACATCGAGCAGGCAGTAAAGCTTAATCTGGGAAACGCGGATATTTTAAAAGCAGACATCCTGACAATAACAGCGTGACATGAAAAAATTGGCCTTAATCAGAAGACTCAGCCAGGTATTCTTTCTTTCCTTATTTACTTACATGCTTTGGGTGACGCCGCATGCAGCCCTATTTTTTAAAATAGACCCGCTTATTTCAATATTTAGCCTATTTTCTCTGATAATGCTTGGCGCGACTCTTATAATAGGAAGATTTTTCTGCGGATGGGTTTGCCCGCTTGGGACTATTATTGATGCATGCGGAATAAAAGCGAAAAATAGGAATACCGGGTTTCTCAGGAAGGTTAAGTATTATGTGCTCGGGGTTATTGTTATATTCGCTTTTTTGGGGATACAGATTGCATGGATTTTTGATCCGCTTGTTATTACAGCGAGATTTATTTCTTTAAATTTTATACCGTCTTTTACCCTGGCCATGGACAAGGCGTTTATTTTCCTTATAAAGAGCCTTAATTTTTACGCGCCGCTCTATGATTTTTACCGCATGCTGAAGTTATCAGTACTCGGGACAAAGATATTTTATTTCCCGCATTCATTTATTACTGTAAGTTTTTTTGTTATAATCTGCGGCCTTGCGCTTATAACAAAAAGATTCTGGTGCCGCATTCTTTGCCCGCTGGGGGCGATATACGCGCTTACTGCGAGGTTTTGTTTATTGAGGAGGCATGTTGATAAATGCATACATTGCATGACATGCAGCATTAACTGCCGCATGTCCGCTATCAAAGAAGACTCGAGTTATAGAAAGGAAGAGTGCATCCTTTGCATGGATTGCGTATATGATTGCCCGGATCTGGCCACAAAATTTTCCTGGCCCAGGAAAAATACCGGAAGACAGGCCGAAGGCTCTATATCGCGCAAAGATTTTTTATTCCTGATAGCATCTTCATTTCTATTATTGGGTTTTAAAAGTAAGGAAGCCTTGGATGCGGCTAAAAAACTCATCAGGCCTCCGGGCGTCCTGAACAAGCGCGAATTTTTAAATAAATGCGTGAGGTGCGGAAATTGCATGAGGATTTGCCCCACTAACGGCCTACAGCCCGCTATATTTGAATCAGGATTCAGCGGGATATGGACCCCGCACCTTATTCCGGAGATAGGATATTGCGAATACAACTGCAATTCGTGCGGAAATGTCTGCCCCGCGGCTGCCATTCCAAAATTGAGCCTGGCTGACAAGAAAAAGCAGATATTAGGCATAGCTATTATAGATAAAAATATCTGCATTGCCTGGCTAGAGAATAAAGAATGCATCGTGTGCGAGGAACATTGCCCTGTTCCGCAAAAAGCCATTAAGTCCAACGATGAATTTTTTAACGGGAAAAGAGTTCCGAAGCCTTACGTGGATATTTCTTTATGCGTGGGCTGCGGTATTTGCCAGAATAAATGCCCTACTAGGCCTGCCAGGGCAATAAAGGTTTTACCGTAATTTTTCTCTTAATTGAATCCGGAAGGCTATGCTATGACAGGTTTTCCGAGGTTAACCAAAAAGGCTTGTTGTTATTTTCGCTGATCATTCTCAGGACCACGTCCACGATGTCCTTATCGTATTTAAAACCCGCGTTTTCTTTTAATTCCTTCAAGGTAACGTCCATTCCCAATGCCTGTCTGTAAGGCCTGTGCGATATCATGGCTTCTAGGACGTCGCATATGGCCAGGATTTTCGCTTCGGGCAGAATTTTATCCGATAAAAGGCCTCTCGGGTAGCCTTTCCCGTCAAGCCTTTCGTGGTGCTGGTATATCGCTTCAGGGAGCTGGGAAGGGAACGAGTAAGGCTTCAGCATGTCGTAGCTCTGCTGCACGTGCTCCTGCACCATCTTATATTCCAGGTCAGACAGTTTCCCGGGTTTATTGAGTATCTCAAGCGGTATGAGTATCTTGCCTATATCGTGCAGCTCAGCTGACATCTTTAATTCCAGGATTCTATTTGTCTCCCAGGAAAGTTCTTTGGCTATTCTTTCGGCGATTATAGAAACGCGCCTCGTATGGCCGAACGTATAAGGGTCTTTTGTCTCAAGTATTTTATCCAGGACTTTCAGGGAGTTTATGATCATGTCAAGGTTCGTGCGCTCTGTATTGTCGTAAGCTGTGATATCCCTTGTCACGCCCATGGTCCCTACGACCTTATTTTTTTTGTTCTTTATCGGAATCTTGGTGGTGGTGACGCAGTTATAAGTCCCGTTAGGCAGAAGCGTCCGCTCGATCTTTCCTATAATGGGCTTGCCTGTCTTTAATATATAGGTATCATCGTTAAACATCTTCTGAGCCTGGTCTTTCGGGAAAAAGTCAAAATCTGTCTTTCCGATGATATCTTTAGAAGATAGCTTGAACCCTTCCGCGTAGAACCTGTTTACCCTTATGATCCTATTTTTATCATCCTTGAAATAGATAGCGTCAGGGATATTATCCAGGAGGCTCTGCAGGAGATTTCTTTCAAGGGAAATAGTTTTCTTGAGGTCTCCGTATGATTTACGGCTTTTTTTGTGTTTTGGCTTGGAGTTTATATTTTTCATAAGGAACACTACTATAGCATATAATTTGCCAAAAATCAATGATATGAGGTAAAATAGGTTCATGCTGAAAATCGGAAACTTAAAATTAAAGTCGAATCTGATTCTCGCGCCCATGGCCGGCGTGAGCGACTTGCCGTTCAGGCTCTTAAACCATAGATTCGGATGCGAGCTGGCTTTTATAGAAATGATAAACGTCCGCTCCCTGAGTTACAAAATACCCAAGACAAAGAAGATGTTGTCCACCGGCGATGAAGACAGGCCTCTCGGCATACAGATCCTTGGGTGCGAGGAAGAGTTTATATTAAGGGCAATAGATATCCTCAGCGCCTACAAGTACGATGTCCTGGATTTTAACGCGGCCTGTCCCGTGAGAAAGGTTACGAGCCGCGGCGAAGGCGCGGGCCTGTTAAAAGACCCTAAAAAATTGCATAAACTATTAAAGATAATTGTAAAAAATTCCTCCAAACCTGTTACCGTTAAGATACGGACCGGTTGGAACAAGGCTTCAATAAACGCAAAAGAGGCTGCGTTGGCGAGCCAAGATGCGGGGGCCAGCGCTTTGTTCATTCATGGAAGGGATAAAGAGCAGGGCTATAGCGGTGAAGTGGATTATAAGGTTATAGCCGGCGTGAAAAAGGCGCTGGACATACCTCTCATAGCCAGCGGAGACGTGTTTTCCCCTGAGCTGGCTAAAAAGATGTTTGATGAAACCGGTTGCGACGGCCTGCTCGTGGCGCGCGGGGCGCTTGGGAATCCTTGGATTTTTAAAGAGATAAAGGGATTTCTTAAAAATGGAAAGATTATCAAACGGCCGTCTCAGGATGAAATAGCCGATGTAATATTGGAGCACCTTAATGCCTGCATTGATTTTTACGGCCCAACCCACGGCGTCAAGAGATTCCATAAGTTTTTCGGATGGTATACAAAAGGCGTTCATGATGTAAGGGTTTTAAGGGAAAAGTCATTCCGCGTGAAGACCAAAGACGAGATGTTTGAGATCATCCGGGCTTTTAGAAAATTAGTAACTTGACCCTTCAAGAAGCATTACCCTGAGCTTGTCGCAGGGTTGACCAACGTTTAATATAATGGTATAATGAACGTCACATAAAAAAGGAGGATTTTATGCATTCTTACAAAGAATTAAGGCTTGTTAACACAAAAGATATGTTTAAAAAGGCAATGACAGGCAAATACGCTATCCCGGCCTATAATTTCAATAACATGGAGCAGTTACAGGCGATAATCACGGCCTGCGTCGAGACAAAATCTCCCGTTATACTGCAGATTTCTTCCGGCGCCAGGAAATACGCGAACCAGATTTTATTGAGGCACATGGCAATGGGCGCCATGGAAATAATAAAAACAGCCGGGTCTAATATCCCGGTGGCCCTGCACCTGGACCACGGCGACACATATGAACTCTGCGTGTCCTGCATAGAATCAGGATTTTCTTCTGTAATGATAGACGGTTCCGCCCATAAATTCGAAGACAACGCCGCCCTCACTAAAAAGGTAGTTGAATACGCCCACAAGTATGACGTTACCGTAGAAGGCGAGCTTGGCGTATTAGCCGGGATAGAAGATGAAGTGAGCCACGAAGCAAGCCATTACACCCACCCTGAAGAAGTCGAAGAATTCGTAAAGAAAACAGGCGTTGACAGCCTCGCGATTTCAATAGGCACATCCCACGGCGCTTATAAATTTAAATTAAAACCAGGAGAGAGCGTCCCGCCTCTGAGATTTGACATATTGGAAGAGGTTGAGAAAAGGATACCGGGTTTTCCCATAGTCCTGCACGGCGCAAGCTCTGTGCCCCGGGAATACGTAGACCTTATAAATAAATACGGCGGAAAACTTGAAAATACCGCGGGCGTTCCGGAAGAACAGTTGAGAAAGGCCGCTACTTCCGCGGTCTGTAAGATTAATATTGATTCAGACGGCCGCCTCGCGATGACAGGGAAGATAAGAGAAATCTTAACGGTTAATCCGAAGGAATTCGACCCGCGTAAATACCTGGGCCCTGCGAGAGACGAGCTTATAAAGATGTACAAGCACAAAAATGAGCATGTCGTGGGCTCTGCAGGCAAGGCCTAAATATGAAAACCCCGTAGGTGGCCCGCCGAAGGCGGGACTCCTACGGGGTTGGGGTGGTTAAACTCATCATGATGCAAAAAATAGCCCTCATAGCAAGTATTATTTTACCTCTCTGGAATATCCCGCTCATAGTGAGGATCATAAAGCGCCGCTCGTCCAAGGATCTCAGCATTCCCTGGGCGCTCGGAGCATGGTTTTTCTTCTTGGCGATGTTTCCCGCAGGCATACAAAGCCCAGACATAGTTTATAGGACATTTACCTATGTAAATTTTTTCTTCTTCACGCTTGTAATGGTTTTTACAATCCTATTCCACAAGCAATAAGTGAAAATCATACCCATATTTATCCCGCAACTGGTTCTATGGCAGCATCTTGCATATATGTTACTCTTAGGGTATACTATATAATATACCCTAAGATATTTATATTAACTTACCCCCTAAAAAAGGGGTTATTTTTGCCATGATTATGATAAAGTTTAAAAAAGATTACAATTTGAGAAAGATAGTGTCTTTGGCGTTAGTTATAATTTTTATTATACAATCTACAGCAGAAGGCGTAAGTTTATCCTATAAAACCTATCTTAGAGTGCCTATTATAACTAATAATGAAGATAGAAAAGATAGGTTAAAAGAAGGTTTACTGCAAACAACTATATCGCGCAGGAAATTTATTAAGTATATTGGTTTAGGCTTGACGATAAGCATCCTCCCTATATTAATACAGGGCGACCAGAATAAAATAATCCAGGCTATTGAGAAAATAGGTAAATACACCCTTAGTTTTGATTATTTGCGCAGTCTGACTAAACGAGAGGGCTCGGCTTATATCCGGGGTATTTATTATGCCGTTAATGCTAATAAAATCAACAGGAACCAGGCCGAGCGGTTTTTGAGAAAGATATTTAACGAAGAGTATCTTTTATGGATGAGGCAGGTATCTATAGAAACTCTTATAAAACTTGATATGATAAAAGAGACTGAGCTTGAAGAATTAATAACCAGCGTTCCTGATGAGCCGGTGCTTGCTTCCATAGCTTCTGCTTTTTCAGAAAAGGACACATCGAGAGCAGCCATATTTTTAATTAGATGGCTTGAAAGAGAAAGAAATTCACCAGTAAGAGCGGCTATAATAACCACGTTAGGCGAAATAGGCAGAGAAGAGCAAAAAGTAGAAGAATACCTTATTGAATTAAGCAAAAGAGCCGCCGGTGATTACATGACATCAGAAATGGCTTTAATGTATGCGTTGGGAGAAATAGGCACTGAAAAAGCGAAACAGCGTATTGAAGAATGGGGAATAGGAGAGCCTGAGTGGTGGTACTTAAGGGGCGCGCAGCAAATAGCCTTAAAATCTATTGAGCTGGAAAGCTATTCAGTGGAAGAACTGATTAAATTATTGGATGCTAAGCAAAAATATCTGGAAAGCATTGCTACTATACGTATCTTGAAAGATAAGGCAATAAAAGATGGAAAAGAAAAAATAGCGGTAGATTGCCTTATTAAATTAACTTTTCTTGGAGAGCGCTCATTGGGTCCTATGGGTGATTTTGGAATAGAGCAGGAAGTTATATCAGCTTTAGGCAGTTTAGCTACAAAAGAAGCGATAGATTATCTTATTAAAGCCAGCCGGATTCAAGAAAATGATTTTATTTTATCTTGGATAGCTTCTGCTTTAGCCATGATTGGCGACAGGCAAGCTACGGATTATCTTACTGATTGGGACGAAAGAGAATCATTGATATTGCCGGCTTGGCAGCACGGCGAAGTCTATTCAGGAGAAGCTGTAATTTCTTTAATTAATTCTATACGAGAAAGTGATGAGAGTAATAAGTCAACTTATCGATTATTTGCCGCATGTGGTTTTAAAAGTATAGAAATTCTTAATAATGAATTAAAATCCACTAAATTATCGGATAAACAAAGAGAGCGCATGCAAAGTTTTATAAAAGATATCATTACAAACGAGATAGATTCTATGTTCCGCAATTATATCAATGATATATATAATTCTTCGCCTCAGGTTGGCCAGGGGATGATAGATGCGTATTTCGAAAGACTAAAAGACAAACCCCGGACTCTTTTTACAATCCTTGCCTTGAGCCAGGAAATGACTTCTCACAGCTTTCCTGTTGCTTATGGCCATCTCAAGGAACATATCATCGCTAAATATGGAAATCTTGATGTGCCTCGCTATATTTCAGAAGAACAGAAGAATATGTTTCTTCCGGAATTTTTATTTACTCTAACGATTTTTAATGAGCTTGAAAGATGCCTGCAAGAGACTATTTATTCCCCTAAAGAATTAGCCGATATAATGTTGTCCAAAGATAAAATAGAACCTTTTTACGCTAAGCCAAGTTTATTTTCAAAAATTATCAGTAATATTTTGTTACTTAAAAACCAAGATCTAAATAATGCCTTTCTTGATAAAATTATAGATCTTGGACGTAAAGATAAGCGTTTCAAGTTTTTTATAAAAGTTTTACTTGAATCTAATGTTATACAAAAAGAAGATAGATTATCTTCTTTTGTTTTAGATACTGTTTTGCCTGAAATCAATCCAGCGTGGCTTGGGCCTCAAAAGAGCTGGTTAAAAAACAATGTATTAAGCGTAGGCGTTTACTGGTCTACAAATGCAGAAAGCGAAAAAGCGCATTACGAACAGTTCTCCGATATTTTTAATAATGGCGCTAAAGTAAGTGCGTTTTACAGCAATTTTAAAGGATATACGGATAGGTCGAGAGACCCATTTTATAAAGCTAAGTTAAAACAAAATAGCGCAGAAAAAATACTGGTAAAAGAGTTTCCTGAAACAGGCCGCAGTATAGAAATATACTTATATTCGAGTTTAGATAGTATTAAAAAAAGCGCGCATTCAATAACTATAAGCCGCGGCCATGCTGGAACAGAAGGCATTAACGATTATCCTGGCTTACCAGGAACTCTTCGCGTCGCAAGTCATTGCCGGTCTATAAATGATAGCGATAATTATATCCAGGTTAATCCCGATAGCCCTATTATTACAATAGTCGGAACAGCCCAGGCAGTAGAAACCAACCCTGTTTTATACTATCTTTTCGAATATCTAGGAACAGAAAAGGCATGGAGTCATTGGACTGATATTAAAAATTATATAGCGCCGCATATTCCGGAAAGCGTACAAGGATACAATTTTCCTGTTGATGATATAGCTTTTATATATGCTGTGATGTTAGAAAAAATAAAACGCCAGAAAACAAAGAAGGCGTCTTTTCTGGGCACCAATATTGGGATTATAGGGATTTTAAAGTCATTGAAAGATCAGTTATAAATAAAAATAGTTCAAAAAATATTATAAGCTATTCATGAAAATTATCCCTATTTTTATCCCACACGCTGGATGCCCGTACAGATGTATATATTGCGACCAGCATAAGATATCCGGGATTATAAAACTTCCTGCCCCGCTGGAAATAAAATCCGTTATAGAAAGAAATCTCAAAACAATCTCAAAAGATGAAAGGGTCGAGGTCGCTTTTTTCGGAGGCACGTTTACGCTTTTGCCGGAGTACCTGCAGAAGACATATTTGGAAGCAGTTCACCCTTACGTAAGAAATAAAAAAATCTCTGGCATCCGCATGTCCACGCATCCCGAGGCTGTTACTGAAAAATCAATGAAGCTTTTTAAGAAAATGGGCGGATGCCTGGTGGAGCTTGGCGTACAGTCGCTTGATAAAGAGGTTTTAAAGAAATGTAGCAGGCTAGTGAATTTTAGTACAATAAAAAACGCAAGCCGCATTATAAAAAAATCAGGCCTTGATTTAGGCGTCCAGGTGATGTTGGGTTTGCCTGGAGATACGCTTAAAAAATCAATAAAGACAGCTCTGGAGCTGGTAAAGTTAAAACCAAAAACAAGCCGCATATATCCTGCGATTGTTTTAAAAGGCACAGGGCTCGGAGAATTGTTTAAACAAGGCAAATATAAACCTCTTTCAATTGAAGATGCAATAGAATGGTCAGCTAAGGTATGCGATATCTTTGAAAAAGCCGGTGTAAAAGTAATCCGCGTAGGCCTTCATCCATCGCAGGATTTGAATTCAAAAGGAGAGATCCTGGCAGGGCCTTATCATCCGAGTTTCGGAGAGATGGCGCGGGCAAGGCAGATGAGAAATAAAATAATAAACATACTTGGCCCAAAGAAAATTCCAAATCGTTCTTATATAGAAATTCATGCGCCTAAAAATTTATTTAATTTCATATCAGGCCATAAAGGAAGCGAAAAAAAATATTTGGAAAATTTTTATGGAGTGCCTGTCCACCTGACAGGTGGACCATTAGCACATCACGATCTTAGCTGGTTTAAATCCGTTGAAGTTAGGTATGGCGCTCGCGCAT
>JAGVFL010000021.1 GCA_020057645.1 Candidatus Omnitrophota bacterium | reverse complement strand
CTAATTTAGGAAATGCCTCGCCGCGCTTTTCATCTGAAT
Organism: Candidatus Omnitrophota bacterium; assembly: GCA_020057645.1. Lineage (GTDB taxonomy): Bacteria > Omnitrophota > Gorgyraeia > Gorgyraeales > Gorgyraeaceae > UBA10183. Next base: position 3,069 of record JAGVFL010000021.1, on the reverse strand, counting down.
TTAAAAGTATTTTCATTTCTCAAAAACCATAACCCGCTTTACCCAATGGTCATGGACTTTTCTTTTTGAAAGGTTCTTCACAAGCTCATCGGTCAATTTTTTATTGAACTTAAACCCTAAGGGTTTAAGTTTCTTAATAACATACCTCTTGCTTCTGGGGTTTACGTGCTCCTGTTTTTCCATCCCGTGCCAGCCTTCCCACGTATCAGCCCAGGATAGCACCAGATATTTCCCTACAAACCCTGTTATGTTTTCCAGGAATATATCCTCGTATTTGAAAGGTATATGCTCTCCCACTTCTGTGCAGTTCACAAGATCATATTTTTTAGCAGAGGTGCCTATAACCTCGCTCAAGTCTGTTTTTGAAACATAACACTTTATGTGCTCTGGCATGTATTTGAACGCCGCTTCAGAACCTTCAATGCCTGCTATATCCTTTATGCCTTTTTGATAAAAATAATCCAATAAATGCCCGTTTGCGCAGCCTATATCCATAAGGCTGGCATTTGAAAATACATGCTCCAGCGCAGAACCATATTCGAAATACTCATCCCGCTTTCTATCCTGAAACTGGCTGTCATTGTATATATTCTCCAGATTTACTTCAAAGAGGCCTCTCTTATTTCTGAAGAATAAATGCTCTTTTAATTTATGCCTTATTGACCTTATAGGATTTTTCATATCATTCTAAGAAGCCGTAAAAATTATCTGTCCTACCTTCCACAATATCAAAGATATTCTTAAGCCTCTCTTTATAAGTATGCTTGGCATGAGCTATCCTGGCAGCATTCTCAGCTATCCTATTCCGTTCGCTGTCATGTTTAAGGTAATAATCCACTATATCCATTACCTCGCTATAATTCTCAAACCATAACAGGTGTTCTTTGTTTCTAAAAAGCCTCTCAATGCCAGGAAATTTATTCGTAAGATACGCCCTCTGGCAGCTCATTGCCACAAAAATTCTGTTTGAAGTATAAAGTTCGTATTTAAAATCGCTCGCTCCAAAAACTATCTTTGACTGCGAGTAAAATTCTGACACGTTATTACGCATATTGTTCCGCACCGCCACATTGTATTTGCAGGATAAATCGTTTACGACTTTTCTCCTTGTGTCATGAAGCTTATCTTTGCTTAGAGCTCCTGTAAAACCTACATCATATATCTCCGGCAGATTACAGCGACGCATTATAGACGGCGTGCATGGCTGGGCCATAAAATATACATTCTTTATATTAAACGCCTTTTTATACTCCTCCAGCTGTCCTGTGTTACTTAAAAACATATAATCCAGGACGCCGTTCAAATCCATTTGCCACGGCGTATCAGGATCAGTAAACCAGAAAATGGTCTTTGTGCCTATTTTTTTCAAATCTTCGGCTATGTCAAAGAGTATCGGAAGGGTCTCTTTTAATAACAAAAGTATATAATCCGGCCTGTAAGCGAGTATGGCTTTATGCAAAATCTTATAATCCATATTGCGCATGCCTTCGAGCAATATGTAATCATACCCCAGTTCATCCATCGCCCTGGGTATACCGTCCCAGTCAAACCCGAGCTGATTATACCTGATCATCATATACTGGCCTATTGCGCAGATGCGCTTTGGCTTTTCTATTTTCAGGGCGAGAGTTTCTTTCTTTTTTACAATAACTTCTATATTTTTCTCGACTAGTTCTATTTTTTCGAATAAAAATCCAGCCTCTGTAAGAAACTGCGCGAGGTTTCCTTTGTCAAAAAAGCTTATAAACTTATCATCCTCCATAAAAACTTCATTTTTTACTGATATCTCAAGCCTTCCTCCTGGATTAAGAGCAGCCTTTGCTTCTTTTAAAAAACTCTCCAATCTATCAGGCCTTATATATTCGATAATATTTTTAAGTTTAATTTCAGCACAGCTGTCTGAAGATAGTTCTCGACTCGGCACTTCGACAAGCTCAGTGCCTCGCTCGAACAATATGTCCTGAGCGAAGTCGAAAGATATCCTTCGAGCAAGCACCGTAGGTGCGAGTCGAGAAGAATCTTCCTTGAAACCTTCTTGCGGGGTATACGTAAAATACGCTACGGGCAGATATTTCTGAGAATTTGAGCCCTTAAACACCTGATTGAAGCCAAGAATTGATAATCTTTTGGCTATGTCTTCGTTTAATTCTATATTATCTATCGAGAGTATACCGTTAGGAACCAAAACCCTTGACCACTCTTTAGAAATCCTGTCCAGATTTTTATAATTTTTTATGGTTTCGAAATCTACGAATATCAATTTGACCTTATTGTCAGAAAACGGGAGCCTGTGCATGGGAGATACAAAAACTCTTGCCTTTGTCCTTTTGTCTTCTATGTTCGCATAGCCATAATAGGCATCTCCCCTGCAATTCAGGTTAATCCTGTAAAACTGGGAATCATCAAAAAGAAGCATTCCGCTTCTCTTTCTTATCATGTAAGGCGTAAAAAATGACCTGATAAAATTCAGAAACCTGTTATTAGTATAAAATTTTCTAAAACAGATTGCTTCGTCGCTCACTTTGCTCGCTCCTCGCAATGACACAATTACAATACCACTTCGCCCTTATGAAACTTTTTCAACTTAGTTAGAATATTGTAAAGTATTGAACTATCCGTTATGAGTTTGTTGAACTTTTTCTTTTTTGCAAGTATCCTGGCGATACACCTGATTCCATAAAACATCGAGAAATATCTGAATCTAATTATATTTGTATGCACATTGACCGGGATTTTGCCGGCTTTGCGTTTCGAGATGATCCATACCCAATTACATTTCTGGGCAAGCGAATAGGTCTCTTTTTTGAGCTTATTAAAATATTCGTCGTTCTTTTTCGTAATCAGGTAAAGAACTCTCTGAGGCTTGCCGAATAACTCATAAAACATCACCTGATTTTTTTTGAACATTTCTTCGTATTCTTCAACCAGGCCAAAAGAAGCGCTTTCAGCGTGCCAGACATAGGCGCCCCTTGCGAAAACTGACTTATAGCCGTTATTAAACGCTCTTATGCAATATTCTGTGTCTTCAAAATTACCAAGGCCATATCCTACTTTCAGTATGCCTATTTT
>JAGVFL010000071.1 GCA_020057645.1 Candidatus Omnitrophota bacterium | reverse complement strand
GGTTTTGAAGGCGGGCAGATGCCGCTGATAAGAAAAATACCAAAAAGAGGGTTCAGAAAAAGACCGGTGACGGGATATGCGATAGTAAACCTGGACGTATTTTCAAGGCTAAAAAAAGAAGCATCCATAACGCCTGAATTATTAAAAGAAAAAGGAATAATAAAAGGTTCTGTTAATTTTTTAAAGATATTAGGCAAAGGAGAGATAAAGGTTCCTGCGCACGTAAAGGCCCACGCATTTTCAAAATCAGCGGAAGAAAAGATAAAAGGCGCCGGCGGAAAGTGCGAAATCATAAAATAAATTAACGCGAAGCTCATTTCATTCGCTTCGCTACTCCAATAAATTATGCTCCAAGCATTTATAAATTCTTTTAAGATACCTGATCTTAGAAAAAAATTATTTATCACGCTTTTGCTTTTAGCGATTTACAGGATCGGCGCCTACATACCTACGCCGGGCGTTAACGGCGCTGCTTTACTCCAATTCTTTAACAATGTAGCCAGGTCCCAGGGCGGCGGGCTTTTCGGCATTATGGATATGTTTTCAGGAGGCGCTTTAACGCGCCTTACCATATTCGCGCTAGGCATAATGCCTTATATCTCAGCTTCTATTATACTGCAGCTTCTTGTGACAGTTGTTCCTTATCTTGAGAAGCTTTCAAAAGAAGGCGAGGTAGGCAGGCGCAAGATGATACAATACACGCGGTACGGGACAATAGTACTTTCCGTTATCCAGGCGTTTTTTATAAGCATGTGGCTTGAGAGCCCTGCCAGGTTTCAGGGGCTGCAGATTGTAGATCATCCGGGATTGAGTTTTAGATTATTGACAGTTCTTACTCTTACTACAGGCACTGCTTTTATAATGTGGATAGGAGAACAGATTCAGGAGCACGGCATAGGGAACGGCATATCTCTTGTAATAACGGCCGGTATCATTTCCAGGCTGCCTACGGCTTTAGAGCAGGTTTTTACATTGATATTCGCTCCTCAGAAAAGCATAATAAAATATCCGTTTTTTACGCTTGCTTTCATGTCAGTGATCGGCGTTGCTGTAGTGGTGGCTGTTATATTGATCACCCAGGGCCAAAGAAAAATACCAGTGCAGTATGCTAAAAGGATTGTGGGCAGAAAGGTGTATGGCGGGCAAAGCACCTATATACCTTTAAGGGTAAACCAGGCAGGAGTTATACCTATAATATTTGCCCAGTCGATAATACTTTTTCCCGCGACAGTCGCAGGTTTTATACCTAATCCCGGGCTTCAGAGGTTCGCGGAAGCTCTGATGCGGGGCCAGATTTTATACACTGTTCTTTATAGCGTATTGATTATATTCTTTGCTTATTTTTATACGGCTATTACCTTTAATCCTGCTGACGTGGCTGACAACATGAAAAAATACGGAGGGTTTGTTCCCGGCATAAGGCCCGGGAGACCGACTGCGGAATATTTTGATTTTATAATGACAAGGATCACGCTTCCGGGCGCAATATTCCTTGCTTTCGTAGCTGTTTTTCCTGACATGCTCGGCGCATGGCTTAAGATACCGTATCTAATAGCCAGTTTCTTCGGAGGCACGGCACTTTTGATAGTAGTCGGCGTCATGCTTGACACGATGAGAGCGGTGGAGTCCCAGCTTTTAATGAGGCACTACGAAGGGTTCTTGAAGAAGGGAAGAATTAGGGGCAGAAGATAATCATGAGAATGGTATTGTTGGGGCCTCCGGGGGCAGGCAAGGGGACGCAGGCAGTTATACTTCAGGAGAAAAAAGGATTTTTGCATCTTTCTACCGGAGATATATTAAGAGAGAACGTAAAGAATAATACAGATATAGGTAAAAAAGCAAAAGCCTTTATGGAAAAAGGAGAGCTTGTCCCTGACGATATCGTCATAGAAATGATGCTCAATACAATAGAGAACAGCCGGGATAAGAAGGATTTTATTTTGGATGGTTTTCCCAGGACCGTATATCAGGCGAAAAAGCTGGATAACGAACTAAGTAAGCTAAAGTTACCCATAGATATAGCAGTATATTTCAAAACCAGCCTAAAGACAGTTATTTTAAGACTCGCGGGCAGGAGGCTTTGCTCTAAATGCGGGGCAAATTATCATATAGTTAATATGCCTCCCAAAAAACAGGGCGTATGCGACAAGTGCGGCGCAGGGCTTTATCAGAGGAAAGACGATAGCGAAGAAACTATAAAAAAGAGATTGGAAGTTTACGATAACCAGACAAAAGAACTTATAGATTATTATAATACGCAAGGGATACTCAAAGAGGTTTCAGGCGACATGGAAGCCGGTAAAGTTTACAGCGAGTTATCTGAGATATTAAACACCTGCGGATCAGATGATAGACATAAAGTCGGAAAATGAGCTTAAGCTTATATCTGAAGTAGGAAAAATAGTTAAGCTGATTCTGGAGGAACTCAAGGCCGGCGCAAGGCCCGGCGTAACAACCGCTGATCTGGAACAAAAGGCAGTAGAGATAATAAAAAAGTCTAAAGCTAGGTCCGCGTTCCAGGGATACAGGGGATTTCCCGGAGCTATCTGCACTTCTTTAAATGAGCAGGTGGTGCATGGCATTCCGGGAAACACCAGGCTTTCTCCCGGGGATATATTAAGCATAGATGTAGGCGTTGAAAAGAACGGGTATTACGCGGACAGCGCTATTACGATACCGATTGGGGATAAGGTTTCCGGTAATGCGCTCTCTTTGATAGAAGTTACGGAAAAGGCCTTACGCCTCGGAATAGAAAAGGCAGTAGAAGGCAACAGGCTCTTTGATATTTCAAATGCAATACAAGAACTGGCAGAGTCGCATGGTTACGGAGTAGTCAGGGAATTCGTAGGCCATGGCATAGGCAAGAGCCTGCACGAGGATCCGGAAGTGCCAAATTTTGGCAGGCAGAATACGGGCCCTAGATTAAAAAGCGGAATGGTGCTTGCAATAGAGCCTATGATAAACGAAGGGGGATATGAAGTAGAGGTCTTAAGCGACGGCTGGACAGCGGTTACAAAAGATAGATTATTATCAGCTCATTTTGAACATACAATAGTGATTACCGGAGGAGAAGCAAGTATATTGACATAATGAGGTGAGACATGGCAAAAGAAGAAGCTATAGAG
>JAGVFL010000055.1 GCA_020057645.1 Candidatus Omnitrophota bacterium | reverse complement strand
GTTTTGTAAACATAAAAAGAGAAGATGTCGTATCAATGCTGAATTCCATTATAGACGGGATACATTCAAAAGACAGCCTGGCTGGGATACATTGCTGCGGCAATACAGACTGGTCAATGATTGCGGAGACAAAGGTCGATATCATAAATTTTGACGCGTATTTATACGCCGATAACCTTTCGCTTTATTCTGAAGATATAGGGAGATTTTTAAAAAGGGGAGGGTATCTGGCGTGGGGCATCGTGCCTACTTCCGAGGATGTGTTAAAAGAGACAGATAAATCTCTTTTTGAGAAATTGTCTTTACAAATAGAAAATCTGGAGAAAAAATCCATAGACAGAGATTTGATAATATCTAATTCACTTCTTACCCCAAGCTGCGGAATGGGCACCCTTTCAGAAAATCTTACAGAAGATATAATCGCGAAGCTAAATAAATTATCAAGCTTAGCAAAACAAATAAGGTGACACTCTGACAATGTCAAAGTGTAACCTTGTCTATGCCGCATAGTATGAAGTACACTAAAATAACACTGCCTTACAAGATAAAAAGCGGGGTTCTGGCTTTTGGCGCTCAGTCAAAGAGCGCTTTTTGTTTTGCTAAAGGCAACATTGCCTATTTATCGGGGTCAGGAGGAGACCTGAGCGATTTGGGGAATTTTAAAAAATTTGAGAATCAGATCAAACTATTGCAGAAAAAATTTAATATAAAGCCGGACATTATTGCGTGCGACCTTCATCCTGAATACATATCTACTAAACTTGCGCATGATTGGGCAAAGGGTACCCCATACCACAAGGGTACGGGGCAAGTAGAGCGTAGGGTGAAGAAAATACAGCATCATGAGGCGCATGTAGTAAGCTGTATAGCAGATAATGATATAAAAGGCAGGGTAATAGGGGTCGCATTTGACGGCGCAGGTTTTGGGCCGGACGGGAATATATGGGGAGGGGAATTTTTCATAGGCGGAGCAAAAGGGTTTAAAAGAGCCGCGCATTTAAAATATATCGCAATGCCAGGCGCAGAAGCGTCCATTAAAGAGCCGTGGCGCATGGCGTTCAGTTATCTCTATGATATATACGGGAAAGATACGGCTTCAAAGATTTTAAACAGGTTAGACAAGAAAAAAATGGACATACTTGAGCAGGCTGTGGACAAAAAGATAAACTCACCTTTAACTTCAAGCGTGGGCAGATTGTTTGACGGCATTTCGTCGATTATCGGCATTTGCGATTTTGCCGGATATGAGGGGGAAGCGGCGATCAAGTTAGAAAAAATAATACAGGGCATAGGGCACCCTGCACTACAAGGGTACGGGGCAGGTAGAGCAGAGAGCGGATATAGTTTTAAATATAAAGATGAAAATGGGATTATAATAATAGATTGGGGGCCGACTATAAGAGGCGTTGCCAGGGATCTGAAGGCAGGCGTCAAAAAACCTGAAATTTCTTTGAAGTTTCATAACGCTATTTGTGATATGATAAAAGATGTTTGCAATATCTTGAAGAAAAAATATAAAATAAAAAAGGTTTGCATGAGCGGAGGGGTTTTTCAAAATAAGTATCTAAGCGGGCGTTTAAAGCCGATGCTGGTAAAAGAAGGATTTAATGTTTACGGCCATAAAAAGGTTCCAACGCACGACGGCGGCATTGCGTTAGGCCAAGCAATACTTGCTTATCAAAGGTTACACTCTGACAATGTCAGAGTGTAACCTTTTGGAAAGGTTGACATGTGTTTAGCTATACCAATGAAAATTTTGAAAATGGAAGGCGACAGGGCGATTGTATCCAGCGGAGGCGTGCGGCGCTCCATAGGTATTAATTTTTTGAAAGGCCCAAAGATAGGCGATTACGTGATAGTGCACGCAGGGTTTGCGATAGAGAAGCTAGATACTGTTAAAGCAGAAGAGACTTTGAAATTATTAGAGGAAATTCAGTAGGGGGTCGGTTTAAAACCGACCCCCTACATTGATTATGAAATATATAGACGAATTCAGAAACTTAAAGATCGCTGAAAAATTATACAGGCTGATAAATGAAGAGGCTGAAGGCTTGCGCCAAGTGAATTTTATGGAAGTATGCGGCACTCACACAATGGCTGTTGAAAGGTTTGGCATCAGGAGAATGCTTCCGGAAAATGTAAGGCTTATTTCCGGGCCGGGATGTCCTGTGTGCGTGACCCCTAAGAATTATATTGATAAAGCAATAACCCTTACAGCTATTGAAGATGTTATTGTATTTAGTTTTGGAGATATGTTAAAAGTCCCGGGCACAAATTCCAGCCTTTTAAAACAAAACCCAAAAGGCAAAGTGAGGGTTGTGTATTCAGCGCTGGATGCCGCTCTGTTCGCGGAAAAAAATAGGGATAAAAAGATAGTATTCCTGGGCATAGGATTTGAGACAACAGCCCCCACAGTGGCAGCCAGTATAAAATATGCCAAGAAGAAAAAACTCAAAAACTTTTTTGTTTATTCCGGCCATAAGGTCATGCCTCCCGCAATGAGATTATTGGCAGAAGATAAAGAGGTAAATATAAAAGGATTTTTATGCCCTGCGCATGTAAGCGCTATTATAGGAATAAAATCTTATGCGGATATTTGCGAGAAATACAATATACCATGCGTGATAGCAGGTTTTGAGCCGCTCGATGTATTACAATCTATATTAATGCTTGTAAGGCAGGTTAAATCAGAAAAGGCAGAAGTTGAAAATCAATATAACCGCGTGGTTAAAGCTTCAGGCAACGTCAGGGCGCTTCGTCTCATTGAAGAGGTTTTTTCAATAAAGGATTCTGAATGGAGAGGCATAGGAGTCATACCAAAGAGCGGATTGATCTTAAGCAAGAGATATGCGGGATTTGATATAGAGAAGAATATAGATTTACCGGAACCAAAAACCGGCATAGATAGAGGATGCATATGCGGCAATGTGTTGAAAGGCATAAAAACGCCTCCGGATTGTAAATTATTTTCTAAAAAGTGTAATCCGGATAATCCTTACGGCGCATGTATGGTTTCAAGCGAAGGCGCGTGCGCCGCGTATTACAGATATGGAGCAGGCAGGAAATGAAAACTATAACTCTTTCACATGGAAGCGGCGGAAAATTGATGCGCGATCTGATAAAAGATTTATTTATAAAAAATCTGGATAATCCTTTTCTTAATAAACTGGGGGATGCCGCGTTTATAAAAGCAGGATCGAAGAAACTCGCCTACACTACAGATTCATTTGTTGTTAAGCCTTTATTTTTTCCGGGCGGAGACATAGGAAAACTTTCAGTGTGCGGCACAGTGAATGACCTGGCTGTTTCAGGAGCAATGCCAAAATATTTATCCTGCGGCATGATAGTAGAAGACGGATTCAGGTACGCTGATTTAGAAAGAATAACAATTTCTATTAAAAATACATGTAAATCAGCAGGCGTGAATATAGTTGCGGGAGATTTTAAGGTTGTCGAGAAAGGCGCTATAGACGGCATATTCATAAATACCTCAGGCATAGGAGAGGTATTTGAGAATTCAGAGATAGCTATTTCAAGGATAAAGCCGGGCGATAAGATTATAATAAGCGGTACTATAGGAGACCATGCGGCTTCAATACTTTTGGCCAGGGAGGAGTTGAAATTCAAGGCCAGGATTTCAAGCGATTGCGGCCCTCTTAATAGTCTAGTATCTTCGATAATATCCAGATGTATAAGATTCATGAGGGATCCTACAAGAGGAGGATTGGCTACTACATTGAACGAGATTAGTTTAGCTTGCGGTTATAATATCGCTATAGAAGAAGCAAATATTCCTATAAAGAAATCAGTAAAGGCATTGTGCGAGATACTGGGGTTTGACCCTTTGTACATGGCGAACGAAGGAAAACTTATCGCAATAGTTTCTAAAGACTATGCAAACAGCATATTGTCTAAGATGAAGAAACATCCGCTTGGAAAAGACGCCAGAATCATAGGCGCCGTAGAGAAAGAAAAAGATAAAAGAGTTTATCTAAAGACTCAATCAGGCGGCTCAAGGATTTTGGATATGATAACAGGGGAGCAGCTTCCCAGGATTTGTTGAAATTATGGCAAAAAGCAAGGATTATCAAGAAAGATTTTACAGGGAATTGACAAAGGACAGTGACCTTATCGGGCAGGAGGTCATTATAAAGGAGACAGATCTTTTTATTTTTGCGGAAAAGGACATAAAGAGCATTGCAGAGGAGATTGTTAAAAAATACAGAACCGAAATAGAAGATTATATAAAACACAGGCCTGAATTTATGACAAGCCTTGAGCCGATAGACCATGATCCTGAAGCAGATGATATTATAAAAGAAATGATCAGGACAACCAAACTTGCAGGGGTAGGGCCGATGGCGAGCGTTGCAGGAGCAATTGCTGCATTTACAGGCAATGAACTCTTGGCGCATTCTAAGCAGATTATTATAGAAAACGGCGGGGATATATTCATAAAATCAGATAAGGGGCGGACCATTGCTGTTTACGCGGGCGATTCTCCTCTTAGCAATAAGATTTTTATAAAAATAAAGCCAAAAGATACGCCTATCGGGGTTTGCACGTCTTCAGGCACAGTGGGCCATTCTTTAAGCTTTGGAAAAGCAGATGCCTGTGTTATAATAGCTAAGTCTGCAATTCTGGCAGACGCGGTCGCTACAGCGACCTGCAATAGGATTAAAGAAAAGAAAGATATTGCGCCGAGCCTAGAATTCGCAATTTCAATAAAAGGGGTTAAAGGGGCCGTGGCTATACTTGGAAAAAATCTTGGAAGCATAGGGAATGTAGAATTAGCTTAGGCAAAAGAGTCCCTCCCCGCTACAGAAACAATGGCGGGTCGGGGTCAAATTTTGCTTCGCAAAATTTGGGAGGTTAAAATGGTTTCTAAGCGTATTGTTTTAAAATTTCCTCACAAGCTGGTGGATCAGCCGATAGTGTACAGATTGGTAAAGGATTTTGACCTGGAGTTTAGTATATTAAAGGCGTATGTCACTCCCAGGGAAGAAGGCCTTATGGTGCTTGAACTTAAAGGAGAAGATGCCGGTCTTGATAAGGCGTTAAAGTATATAAAATCTATCGGGGTAGGCGTCCAGCCTCTTTCAAAAGATATAAAGAGAAATGAAACGAAATGCACTCATTGCGGCGCCTGCGTGCCGATCTGCCCTACAGACGCTCTTGTCACGGACCCATTGACCCGCAAAGTGCTTTTTTATGATACAAAGTGTATTGCGTGCGAGCTCTGCATAAAGGCCTGCCCGCCTAGAGCAATGGAGCTGCATTTCTAATGAGCACGTAATTTACGGAACGAAGTGAACGTAAATTACTGTGCGAATTAATCCTTGACACGTAAGAGGCGCATTTTATATATCATCGCTTACGTGTCAAGGATAAGTTAATCTGGAGATCCTTCTCCGCCTCAGGCGG
>JAGVFL010000033.1 GCA_020057645.1 Candidatus Omnitrophota bacterium | reverse complement strand
TGTAAACGCTCATTTAATCAAAAAAGGCCTTGTTTTTGTTGACACTGCGATGGATTTTAAGTATAAGGAGAAATTTTTAGAACTGCAAAATCTGGAGCACGCGCACAGTGAAAATTAAACATTATTCAAAGGATTTTGGGAAAAAGGAGAAAGTACTGAATTACGCATGCCAGACATATCAATTATCCCGGCCTAATAAGGTAGGCGCGGTTATGGCTTTAATTCGCGAATGCCAGCCAAAATCAATCGATGAATGGGAAAGATGGTATTTCCAAAAAGCTCATACAGCCGGGAAAGCCCAGGCAAAAGTTACAAAAGAGGTATTAAAAGAGCTTGGCGAGAGACTTTACGTGAAAATTAAAGAAATAGTGATTCCAGAATGGCAGGAAGCTTTTAGCAAGCTTACTATGGAGGATTGCGTAGATTACATTTATAATCTTACAATCCAGAGGACATATGATGGCTTTATTCGTGAGAAATCCGTAGTGACAGATAATTTAGCGAGAAAATTTCCAAAGATTAAATTTGTCGAATCCGAGCCTCATCTTGATCATGCAGGGGATATCGATTATTTAGGTTATATAGGTGACAAGGCTTTTGGTATACAAATCAAACCTGTTACTGCTCAAGCGAATTTCGGTAATTATTCAGCTTCAGAAAGAATGAAAGCCAGCTTTAGAGACTTTGAAGAAAAATACGGCGGCAAGGTTTTTATAATTTTTAGCATAGACGATGAGATTAAGAACAAAGATGTTTTAGAAGAAATTGAGACTGAAATTAAGAGATTAAAATGCCTAACGACTTAGACGCTTTACGACATAGCTGTTCTCATATAATGGCGGATGCGGTAAAAAGGCTTTTCCCTGACGCCTGTCTTGCCATAGGCCCTGCCATTGAGGATGGATTTTATTATGATTTTGATCGCTCAGAGCCTTTTAAGCCGGAAGACCTGGCCGCGATAGAAAATGAAATGGCCGAGATCATAAAAGAAGATTTGGAATTTAAGAGAGAAGAAATTTCTAAAAAAGAGGCGTTAAAATTATTCGCAAAAGAACCTTACAAGATTGAGCTCATAAATAAATTGGAAGGCGGCACGATTTCTATTTACGCTCACGGAAAGTTTGTGGATTTATGCAAAGGCCCCCACATAAAATCTACGGGAGGGATAAAGGCGTTTAAGCTTTTGAGCATCGCAGGAGCGTATTGGCACGGCATTGCAACAAACCCAATGCTTCAGAGGATATACGGCACGTGCTTTGAAACCGGCGTTGCGCTCGAAGACTATTTAAATAAAATAGAAGAGGCAAAAAAGCGGGACCATAGAAAGCTGGGCAAAGAACTGGATTTATTCAGCTTCCATGACGAAGTCGGGCCCGGCCTTGTATTTTACCACCCAAAAGGCGCTCTTCTAAGGATGTTGATAGAAGATTATGAAAAGAAAGAACACCTGAGGGCCGGGTATCAGATTGTAATGGGGCCCCATATTTTAAAATCAGACATATGGGTTACGTCAGGCCATTATGAATATTACAAAGACAACATGTATATATTTAAAGTCGATGAAGAGGAATATGTCATAAAGCCGATGAATTGCCCGGGGCACATGCTGATTTATAAATCAAAGATGCGCAGCTATAGAGACCTTCCTATACGTTATTTTGAACTTGGCAATGTGTACAGGCGGGAGAAAACAGGGGTATTGCACGGGCTTTTAAGAGTAAGAGGTTTTACGCAGGATGACGCTCACATATTCTGCCTGCCTGACCAGCTTGAGCAGGAGATAATCGGGGTAATAGATTTTGTAATAGATACAATGAAGGTTTTTGGATTCAAGGATTACAAGATAGATCTTTCTACAAGGCCGCCGAAGTCTATAGGGACAGACCAGATGTGGGAACGCGCTACCAACGCGCTTAAAAAATCGCTTGATTCAAAAGGCATGAGCTATGAAATCAACGAAGGCGAAGGCGCGTTTTACGGCCCGAAGATAGACATAATGGTTAAAGACGCTCTCGGAAGGCCGTGGCAATGCGCGACAATCCAATGCGATTTTGCATTGCCGGAAAGATTTGACCTTACGTATATTTCTGCGGGCGGCAAAAAAGAAAGGCCTGTGATGCTTCATAGGGTAATATTAGGCAGCTTGGAACGGTTTATAGGCACTCTTATAGAACATTATACAGGCGCATTTCCTGTGTGGCTTGCGCCTGTGCAGGTTCTGGCCATACCTATTACTGACCGCTCGCATGATTACGCGGACAGCGTCTTCGGGTTATTGCAGAATGAAGATATAAGGGTAGAGGTTGATAAAAGAAACGAGAAACTGCAGTATAAAATAAGAGAAGGCGAATTAAACAAGATTCCCTACATGCTGATAATCGGAGACAAGGAGAAAGAGGCCGGCACTGTTTCGCTTCGCGCCAGAAAAGAAGGCGATATCGGCGCAGTTAAGATAGAAGAGTTTATAGACAGAATAAAAAAGGAGATAGCGCAGAAGGTTACAGGGAGTTAAAGGCCTTTGCGACAATATTGCAGGGCAGGTTTTAACCTGCCAAATTCTAAAGGAGGTGATTCGTATTTCTAAAGATCTAAGGATCAATCAAAGAATACGCGTAAAAGAAGTAAGGCTCATAGGCCCTGAAGGCGAACAAATGGGCATTGTAAATACCCAGGATGCGCTGCAAAAAGCAGAAGATTCCGGGCTTGACCTGGTAGAGGTTGCGGGTCAATCGTCTCCGCCTGTTTGCAGGATAATGGACTACTCCAAATATAAATATGAACAGGAGAAGAAAGAAAAAGAGGCGCGCAAACACCAGAAGACAGTGCATCTGAAAGAAATAAAGATGAAACCGAACATAGAAGAGCACGATTATCAGGTCAAGCTCCATCATATGAAAAGGTTTCTTGAAAGAGGGGACAAGGCAAAGCTTACGATGACCTTTAGGGGCAGAGAGATGAGCCATATGAATATAGGGAAAAAAATCATGGACAGGATTGTTGCTGACCTGAGCGAAGCCGGGGAAGTAGAAAAAGGGCCGATGATGGACGGCAGGAATATTATGATACATTTTATGCCGCGGCCGTCAGCAAGCATAAAAAAATAAGTTTCGTCGCTCGTCGCTCGTGAATCGTAATTCGTTACGAACCACGAACAACGAGTCACGAACGACGAACATTGAGACAAGGAGATAGTTGTATGCCTAAATTAAAAACAAACAAAGGCGCCAGAAAGAGATTGAAACTCACAAAAAATGGCAAGCTCATGAGATACAAAGCAGGCAAGCGCCACATACTTACAGCTAAATCTTCAAAAAGAAAAAGAAAGATGAGAAGATGCATACAAGTGCTGGGCATGGAGGCGAAGATAACCAAGAAGCTGTTGCCATACGGCTAATTTCGTCGCTCGTCGCTCGTGAATCGTGATTCGTTGTAGTTCGTTACGAACCACGAACGACGAGTCACGAACGACGAACATGGAGATAAGGAGGAAAAGATGTCACGCGCAAAATACGGGCCGGCATCCAGGGCCCGCAGAAAAAGAGTTTCCAAGATGGCAAAGGGCTACCGCGCAGGCAGAAGCAAGCTGCACAGGGTAACGCTGGAAACAGTGAAAAAAGCCCTGATGTACGGCACAAGAGACCGCCGCGTCAAAAAAGGCACGTTCAGGAGATTGTGGATCTTAAGGATTTCTAATGCATGTAAAGAGCTGGGCATATCATACTCCAAATTTATGAAGGGTCTTAAGGACGCTAAGATAGACTTGAATAGAAAAGTTTTAGCTGACATGGTTGTTAATGATATGGCGGCATTTAAGAAATTAGCGGAAGGCGTTCAAAAGAAATAGTTACAAGGGATGAATATTATATGTTTAAACTACAACCCGCGCAATTAGTAGCTGTAAGTTTTCTTCTGGTTATACTCATAGGGGGAGTTGTGTTGTCGCTTCCTCAGAGTTCGAACCCAGGGCATTCTTTAAGCCCTATAGACGCTTTTTTTACTGCCACAAGCGCTACGTGCGTCACAGGCCTTGCCGTAAAGGATGTTGGAAAAGATTTCTCTATGTTCGGCCAGATGGTTATATTGTTTTTGATACAGATAGGCGGCTTGGGCATCATGACCCTGTCCACATTCTTTGCTATTATACTGGGTAAAAAGTTTACTCTGAGAGAAAATGTTATCATGAAAGGCGCGCTGGACCGGGATAGCGCGGAAGGACTTAAGACACTGATAGTATATATCCTTTTTCTTACTCTCATCATAGAAGCCATAGGCGCGTTATGCCTATGGTCCAGGTTCGGCAGTCTTTATTACGCAATATTTCATTCCGTGTCGGCATTTTGTAACGCGGGTTTTTCTCTTTATACGAATAATCTGGGAAACTTTAGGAGCGATACCGTTGTTAACGGCACTATAATGGCCTTGATAATCCTGGGGGGCCTGGGATTCGTTGTATTAGTGGATATGGGAAGGTTTTTTAGAAATATTTTCAAGAAGACTTTTTTTAAAAGAAAAAGCCAGGGCTATAATCTTTTTTCAAAAGTAAGCCTTCAGACAAAAATAGTAGTATTGATATCTTCCGCGTTGATTCTTTTGGGAGCGGTTGTTTTTCTGCTTTTAGAGAACGGCAAGCTGCTCTACGGCCTGGGCATAAAAGACAAACTGCTCATATCTTTTTTCCAGTCTGTCACGCCCAGGACAGCGGGTTTTAACACGGTGGCTATAGGTAACCTGGCAAGCCCCACGTTATTTTTTATGATAATACTCATGTTCATTGGCGCTTCTTCCGGCTCTACCGGAGGAGGCATCAAGACAAATACCCTGGGCATTCTTATAGGCGGGGCTTGGAGCATGGTGAAAAACAGGGATAATGTCTACCTTTTTAAGAAAACAGTGCCCAAGATTATTTTTAGAAGATGCGTTATGATAGCGGGCCTCGCAGGCGCGTGGCTTGTGATATTTACCATGCTTTTAAGTTTTGTTGAAGCCGGAAAAGAGGCAATGCCAAATTATTTTTTAAGGATATTTTTTGAGGTTACGTCTGCGTTCGGCACAGTAGGGCTTTCGACAGGCATCACCCCTATTTTGAGTTCTTTTGGAAAATTTCTTTTAATGATGACTATGTTCGCCGGGAGGGTCGGCCCGTTGACTCTCGCGCTGGCAGTGGCGATTAGAGAAGATAAATTTTTGTATAAATACCCTGAAGAAAAAGTAATGGTAGGTTAAACAAGAGGTGTCTTATGAGACAGTTTGCGGTGATAGGCCTTGGAAGGTTCGGATTAAGCGTTGCCAAGACATTGACTGAACAAGGTTGTCAGGTCCTGGCTATTGATAAGGATGAAGAATTGGTCCAGGACGCGTCTGAATTTGTGACAGAGGCAGTGCAGGTGGATGCTACCGATGAAAAATCGCTGAAGGCGGTCGGGATAAAAAATGTGGACGTGGCAGTAGTCGGCATAGGCACAAACCTGGAGGCGTCGATACTTACCACGCTTACCTTAAAAGAAATGGGCGTGCAGGAAATAGTGGCGCGGGCGGTTACCGAGGAGCACGGCAAGGTGCTTGAAAAGGTAGGGGCCACAAAAGTAGTGTTTCTTGAGAGAGATATGGGCATGAGAGTGGCGAATTCTCTCGTATCCCCGTCCATAATAGAGCACATATATCTTTCTCCGGAATACAGCATAATGGAGACCCTGGCGCCTCAGATTTTTATAGGCCAATCCATAGGAAATTTGGACATAAGGGCGAAACACGGCCTGACTATAATAGGCGTCAGAAAAAAAGACCAGCCAAACAATAAGGTGTGCGAGCTCAACATAGCTCCCAGAGCTGATTATGTGATAACGCAGGGAGACGTGCTCATATTGCTTGGTTCGAATGAAAATCTGAATAAGTTCAAACATATCGATAAATAGGGGGCAAGATGAAGTTTATAGATAAATTAAAGGAGATAGAAAAGACAGCCATAAAAGAGATATCTGATTCGCCGAATGTCGGAGAATTGGAGAATACCAGGGTCAAATACCTGGGCAGAAAAGGCCTTGTCACGGACGCGATCAAAGGCATAAAAAGCGTCTCTAAAAAAGACAAGCCTGAGGCAGGGATGTTTATTAATAAACTGAAACAGAAGATAACCATTTTATTGGAAGAGAGAGAAAAAGGGTTCAGGACAAAAGAGACAATGGTTTTTGAAAATAATGACATGACCCTCCCGGGCATAAAAAGAGAACTGGGGCACAGCCATCCTTTAGTGAAAACAACGCAGGAGATAATAGAGATTTTCGGGAAGATGGGTTTTAAAGCGGTGGAAAGCCCTGAGATAGAAACGGAATATTATAATTTTGAGGCGCTGAACATCCCGAAAAACCATCCTTCCAGAGAGACCTTTCATACGTTTTATATTGAAAACGGAAATCTCTTAAGGAGCCAGACGTCCACAAGCCAGATACGAGTCATGGAAAAAGAAAAGCCTCCGATACAGGTTATACACGCAGGCAAGGTTTACAGGCCTGATGCGGTTGACGCCAGCCATTCTTTTATGTTTTATCAGATAGAAGGGTTCATGGTGGATAAGGGCATTCAGTTCTCAGACCTTAAAGGAGTCTTAGAGCGTTTTGCAAAAGAGTATTTTGGAGAAAATGTAAAAATGAGGTTCAGGCCTCATTTTTTTCCGTTTACAGAGCCTTCGGCAGAGGTTGATATATCTTGTTTTATTTGCAACGGAAAAGGATGCAGAGTCTGTTCTCAGAGAGGCTGGCTTGAGGTCCTGGGTTCAGGCATGATAAACCCAAGGGTATTTGAATTTGTGAAGATAGACCCGGCTGTTTACACTGGTTTTGCGTTTGGCATGGGCGTGGACAGGATCTGCATGTTGAAATACGGTATTGATGACATACGTTTATTGTACGAAAACGATGTGCGGTTTTTAAGGCAATTTTAGAATCATAAAAATTGCTTCGTCGTCCGCCTAGGCGGACTCCTCGCAATGACACCTTAGTATGTCATTGCGAGGCCGTAAGGCCGAAGCAATCTCAAGAGGAGGGCTTATGAAAAAGATAGATAGATTTTTGTCGGTATTTTTATTTTGCGTATTTCTTTTCGGCGTATCTGTTATCGCAGAGGAAATCACATTAACGACTTACTACCCTGCTCCTTATGGCGCGTACGAAGAGCTTAACACTACAGGCAATACTTATTTAGCGACAACTTCAGGCAAGGCTGTTGGGATAGGGACAACAGCTCCTGCAACCGGTATGGCGTTAGACGTAAACGGTAAAATAAATGCTACAGCTTATTCAGTAGGTACGACGTCAGGCGCTGTTAATACGACTATTACCTATGTGAAAACCGTTGATTTCGTAGCCCAATCTGTGACCACAGGCACTATTACTGTTACCAATGGGATTGTTACTGTAATAGATTAAAGAAATATACTTATTCTATTATTTAAAAAACGCGGGGGTTTTATGCGAGTTAGTTTCGATTGGTTAAAAGATTTCATGGAGGCAAAAATAGACGTAAATAAAGCCCAAAGTTTTCTTACAATGGCAGGGCTTGAGATTACTTCTATAGCTGATATAGACGGTGACCATGTCATGGAAATAGAGGTTACGCCTAACAGGCCTGATTGTCTTTCTGTTTTGGGCATTGCCAGGGAATTGAGCGCGGCGTCCGGGATTGCCATAAAACTCCCTGATTCAGTTAGAAAAAATTTTATGAAAAAAGGCAGCGCCAGGGGCAATGTAAAGATAGAGATATTGGATAAACATGCCTGTTCCCGTTACGTGGGCTGCATCATGAAAAATGTTAAAGTCGGGCCTTCTTCTAAATGGCTTGTTCAGAGATTAAACGCAATGGGGGTCAGGTCTGTAAATAACATTGTAGACATAACAAATTACGCGCTTTTTGAATTAGGCCAGCCTTTACATGCGTTTGATCTGGATAAGCTTGAAAAGAATCGGATTATTGTAAGGCGCGCCAGAAAAGGCGAAAGCATAGTAACCATCGACGGTATCACAAGGACCCTGGACCCTAATGTGCTTGTTATAGCGGACGCGTCAAGGCCTGTTGCTGTTGCCGGCATCATGGGCGGCAGGGATACAGAGATAACCGCTGACACTAAAAATATTTTAATAGAGAGCGCGTGTTTTAACCCGGTAGTTATAAGAAAGGCGTGCAGGCAGTTAGGTTTAGCGTCGGAGTCAAGCTATAGATTTGAGAGGGGAGTTGACCAGGGGATGATATTTGCCTCCAGCATCAGGGCGCAGGAATTAGTTGAGGAGATAGCAGGCGGAAGAACGGCAGGCGAGATGAGCGACATAGGCACGGCAATAGAAAAGGAAAAAGAAATTACTATTTCCCTGGATGAAGTAGCCAGGATATTGGGCATAGACATAAGCCCGGAAAGAATAAAAGATATATTTAAAAGATTAAACCTCGACCCTATTAAAAAGAAAGATAAAATCTTTGTAACAGTCCCTTCTTACAGGCGGGACCTTAATAAAGACATAGATCTCATAGAGGAGATTGCGAGGCTTTATGGTTACGATAAGATTCCTTCGAGGCTTCCTTCTTTTACGCCTCACAAGACATATCAGCTTGAGAAAAAGACAACCTCTCTTGAAAACGAGATAAGAAAGATTTTGTGCGGGGCGGGCTTAAATGAGATCATGACATATTCGCTGACCAGCAGGAATTCAGTAGAGCGCCTCGGGATCCCTTTAGAAAACATGGTAAGCCTGAAAAATCCAATGAGTTCCCAGCAGGAGATTATGAGGCCGAGCCTTTTGTCAGAAATGCTGGAGGTCTTGAACTGGAATTTGAACAGGAAAAACATCCTGCTCCAGCTTTTCGAGCTGAATAAAATTTATATCATGAATAAGACAACCGGCCAGGCTGACGAGACACCAAATCTATCCATAGGCATTTGCGGAAATAAATCAGGGAATTGGAAAGAAAAGCCGAGAGAGCTGGATTTCTTTGATCTAAAAGGCATAATCGAGATTCTCATAGATTCCCTGGGCGTATCCGGCTATAGAATAGAAAAAACAACCCACCCTTCTTTAAAAGAAAACATGTCCATGGCCATAAATGTAAATGGTAAGGCATGCGGCGTGTTTGGCGAGGTCAAAGAAGATGTGGCGAGAAGATTCGACATAAAAAGAAAAGTTTATGCGGCAGAGATATCTCTGGATAATTTGCTCGGCTGCGCCAATCTTAAAAAAACATTTACCGCGCTGCCTAAATATCCGTCTGTTAAAAGAGACATAGCAATTTTGTTAGATGATACGATCAATGCCTCCGGGATATATGACGTGATAAAAGAAGAAGCGAGGGAGCTCGTGAAAAGCGTGGATGTTTTTGACCTTTATAAAGGCCAGCAGATACAGGAAGGCAAGAAAAGCCTGGCATATACGATAGAATACCGTTCGGACGAAAGAACCCTCAACGATAAAGAAGTGAATGATGTTCATAAAAAGGTGCAGGACGCGCTTACTAAAAGATTAGGGGCGCAGATAAGATAGCGTATTGATTTTTTTTAATATTGTGCTATAATTAAATTGTCCCTGCGGTGTACGTGGTGGAACGGAAGTTTTTGAGCCAACACCAAATACTGGGGAGCCTAACTTCAGATGCGGCTGTAAACCTTGCGTAGTTACAAGGAAACAATAAACACCTGAGAGGCGCCCACGTGCTTAATGGGTTCAATTAAGCATCCTTTCACACGGCATATGTGGGGATTTTTTTATGGCTGACCTTTTTGAATCCAAAAAAAACATTACAGAAAAAAAATATCCTCTAGCTGTCAGGATGAGGCCTTGCTCGCTCAAAGAATTCGTGGGCCAGGAGCATATCCTTGGCGAAGGCAAGCTTTTAAAAAGGGCCATAGACGCAGACAGGATAACTTCTCTTATTCTCTATGGCCCGCCCGGGACAGGAAAGACTGCTCTTGCGCACGTGATAGCCAATGTCACCAAGGCTTATTTTCATGAAATAAACGCGGTGGTTTCTAATGTCCAGGAGCTAAAGGGCGCGATAAAAAGCGCTAAAGAACGCGAGCGCTCATCCGGCAAGAAGACAATCCTTTTTATAGACGAGATACATAGATTTAATAAGGCCCAGCAAGATGTCCTGATGCCTGATATTGAGGCTGGGAACCCTGTATTGATAGGCGCTACGACGCACAACCCGTTTTTTTCGCTCATCTCTCCTTTCATATCCCGCTCCATTGTTTTTGAATTAAAAAAATTATCAAAAGGAAATATAATAGATATTCTGAAAGCCGGCCTGAAGAATAAAGAGCGCGGGCTCGGTAATATTAGTATTAAAATAGATGAAAAGGCGTTGAATTTTTTAGCCGAGGCCTCGGACGGAGACGCGAGGATCGCTCTTAATGCGCTGGAAGTAGGCGCACTGACTACAAAGCCCGGGAAAGATAAGGTTATTAATTTTGACCTTAAGGCCGCGGAAGAATCTATACAGAAGAAAGCCGTTGTTTATGATAAAGACGAAGATGGGCATTATGATACAATATCCGCCTTTATTAAGAGTATGAGAGGCTCAGATCCTGACGCCGCGTTATACTGGCTCGCGAAAATGCTTTACGCCGGAGAAGACCCTAGATTTATCGCCAGGCGCATTGTAATCTGCGCTAGCGAGGATGTGGGTAATGCCGATCCTCAGGCATTAGTAGTTGCCAACGCGGCTTTCCAGATAGCGGAATTTGTAGGCATGCCTGAGTGCAGGATCCCGCTTGCCCAGGCTGTTTGTTATATCGCGTGCGCGCCAAAGAGCAATGCCGCGTATCTGGGCATAGAAAAGGCAATGAAAGACGTTGAAGAAGGAAGGACAATGGAAGTGCCGAAACACCTGAAAGACGCGAATTACCGCGGAGCGGAAAAACTCGGCCATGGCGCAGGGTATAAATATGCCCATGATTATAAAGATCACTATGTGGATCAGGAATATATCCCTGAAAAAAGGATTTATTACAAGCCGATAGATTCAGGTTACGAGAAAAAAATAAGAGAATATTTAGATAAGTTAAGAATACCTAAAAAAGACACCGCGTAGGTGGCCGTAGGCC
>JAGVFL010000050.1 GCA_020057645.1 Candidatus Omnitrophota bacterium | reverse complement strand
TCGCACGTAATGCGCCACGCGGGAAATATAAAGAAAATATGCGATAAGCTGGATATAGGGTTTATTTTTAAGTCCAGCTATGATAAGGCAAACCGCTCGAGTTTAAAATCTTACAGAGGCCCGGGGATTGACAATGGCCTTAAGATGCTGGCAAAGGTTAAAAAGGAGCTGGGTGTCCCGATATTGAGCGACGTGCATTGCAGGTCTGAACTAGATAAGGCAAAAGATGTCCTGGATATCATACAGATACCCGCTTTTTTATGCAGGCAGACAGATTTCATTAAAGAGGTAGCAAAGACAAAAAGGATCGTGAACGTAAAAAAAGGGCAATTCTTATCGCCTTGGGATATTAAAAATATAATAGATAAGATAGAGGCGAGCGGCAATAAAAATATTATTATTACGGAACGCGGAGTCATGTTCGGGTATAATAATCTAGTAAGCGATTTTCGCTCGCTTGAGATAATGAGGGAATTCGGATATCCGATTGTTTATGACGCGACTCATAGCGTGCAGCTGCCCGGCGGAAAAGGCTGCGCTTCCGGCGGAGAGAGAAAATTTGTGACAGGGCTTTCGCGCGCGGCAGCGGCAGTAGGCTGCGACGGCCTGTTTTTAGAGGTTCACGAAAATCCTGATAAGGCGCCTTGCGACGGGCCGAATATGATTACGTTTGAGATGCTGGAAAAATTATTAGAGGAAGTTAAAAAAATAGACGCAATCGTAAAATAAGGTTACACTCTGACATTGTCAAAGTGTAACCTTTAGAGATTACTATGTTAAAAAAACTAGCCAAGCAGGTTTTAAAGATTGAAGCTGATTCCATAAGGCAGTTAATCTCCCGCATCGATAAAGATTTCGAGAAAGCCGTAGGGCTTATGTATGCCTGTAAAGGGAGGGTTGTGGTTACAGGCATGGGCAAGGCAGGCATTATCGGGCAAAAGATCTCCGCTACGCTTGCTTCCACGGGCACGCCCAGCCTCTGGCTTCATTCAGCAGAGGCGATACACGGGGACCTTGGCAGGGTAAGAAAAGAAGATGTTGTGATAGTAATATCAAATAGCGGCGAGACAGAGGAAGTGGTAAATCTCGTGCCGCTCATAAAAAAGATAGGCTCCGGATTGATAGCGATAACAGGCAATAAGAAGTCTAATCTTGCAAAAAATAGCGATGCCATACTGGATGTTTCGATAAAAGAAGAGGCGTGCCCTCTGGGGTTGGCCCCCATGGCGAGCACGACCAGCATGCTTGCAATGGGCGACGCGCTTTGCGCGGCGCTCATGGATAAAAGAAAATTCAAAAAAAGCGATTTTGCGTTTCTTCATCCCGGCGGGAGCCTTGGAAAACAATTATTATTAAAGGTAGAAGACATAATGCGCAAGGGCTCCGGTAACCCGGTAGTGAAAGAATCCAAAAAGGTAAAAGACGTGCTTCTCGCTATCACAGCTTCCAGGGCAGGAAGCGCGACAGTGGTTGATAAAAACGGAAAGGTGAAAGGCATTTTCACAGACGGCGATCTGAGAAGGCATTTAGGAAGCGTAGGGGACGGTCGCGACCGCCCCCTACTTGAAAGACAGATAAAAGACGTAATGACAAAATTGCCCAGGACGCTTAAAAAAGGATGCCTGGCTGTCGAGGCATTAAGAATCCTGCAGGAATATAAGATTGACGAAATACCAATAGTCGATGAAAAACTCAGGGCCATAGGGCTTGTGGATGTGCAGGATTTATTGAAGGCAGGGCTGGTATGATAGAAGAGCGGGCAAAGAAGATCAAGCTATTGATATTGGATGTGGACGGCGTGCTGACAGACAGCCGCATTATCTATGATAATTTCGGAGACGAGATAAAATGTTTCAATGTTTATGACGGATTCGGGATGACTCTTTTATACCGCGCAGGCATAAAATCAGTAATCATAACCGCCAAAAAAACCAACATAGTCAGGCGCAGGGCAAAGGACATGGCCGTCGCGAAGGTTTATTCAGGCTATAAAAAACTTGAAATTTATGAAAAGGTGATTAAGAAATTCAAAGTAAGGGATGAGGATGTTTGTTTCATGGGAGACGATTTTATAGATTTACCTGTTTTAAAAAGGGCAGGATTAAGCGTTGCTCCTCCGGAAGCAATAGAAGAAGTCAAAAATTCCTGTCACTATATCACTAAAAAGAGCGGCGGCAAAGGGGCTGTCCGCGAGGTAATAGAGATCATATTGAAATCGCAAGGCTTATGGGATAAGGTAATAAATGAGTATAAGAAATGAGGGGGCATGATAGATTGCGAAAAAGAGATACAGAATCTGAGAGATGAACTTTTAAAGGCAAGCGAAGAAATTAAAAAGTTATCCAGGATAAAAGCTGATTTTATATCCGTGGTTTCTCATGAATTAAGGACGCCGATTACCTCTATTAAAGAAAGCGTTTCTCTCATACTGGAAGGCATAGCCGGCCCTCTTAACGAAGAACAGAAAAAATTTCTTACCATAGCTAAAAATAACATAGACCGTCTGGCAAGGCTCATCATAGACATTCTTGATATGTCGAAATTGGAAGCAGGAAGAGTTGTCATGCATAAAAGAAAGTCAAACATAAATGAGCTGATAAAAGACGTTTACGCTTCCATGAAAATAGAGGCTGAGCAAAAGAACGTTGAATTTAATCTCTTCCTTGAGGAACCCATAGAACTTGCATGGTTTGATCCTGACAGGATAGGCCAGGTCCTTAAAAGCCTTATATCGAATGCCATAAAGTTCAACAGGGATAAGAGAAAAATAAATATATATAGTTCAAAGGAAGATGTAAACGGCAAGGATGTTGTAAAAATTATTGTAGAGGACAATGGTATCGGCATACCTCCGGAAGACGTTGAAAACTTGTTCAGGAATCTTAGCCCTCTGGATACGAGTATAACCCGCAAGTACGGCGGCATGGGCCTGAGCCTGACTATTTCAAAAGGTATAATAGAGCTTCATGGCGGGAATATATGGGTTATATCAGAACCTGATATGGGCACTAAGTTTATATTTACCATACCAATAGCTCCGCAGAAGGTGCTTCTTATAATAGATGACGAAGAAGACCTTACGTCAATGCTTTCTTTCAGGCTTAAAAATATGGGTTTTGATATTTTTACAGCTTGTGACGGGAATAAAGGAATAGAGTCGGCAAAGAAAAATAAACCGGATCTCATACTGCTGGATCTTATGATGCCGGACATGGACGGATATGAGGTATCAAAAAGGCTGAAATCAGACTCAGATACCAAACATATACCGATACTTATTTTTTCCGCGCTTGGAAATAAAAATACGCAGGAATCCATGCAAAAACTGGGCGCAGCAGGGTTTATTGAAAAACCTTTTGAGCCGGAAGACTTGGTTAAAAAGATAGATAATGTGCTGGAGGCGAGAAATGGATAAAAAAATAGTTTTATTGGTGGATGACGATGCGGATATAGCCAAAGTACTTAAGGTAAGGATAGAGGCAGAAGGATATGAGTTCCTGAGCGCCAGAGACGGGAAAGAAATGTTGGAAGTTTTAAGGATAAAAAAGCCGGATGTAGTTTTGCTGGACATAATGCTCCCCAATATGGATGGCTATAGCGCGTTAAGGGAGATGAGGAAAAATGACAATTGCGCCGATATCCCGGTAATTATACTAAGCGCAAAAGAAAAGAAGAAGGTCGGGGATCTTTTTGTCCTTGAGAAGATAGCGTTTTTTATCGAGAAGCCTTTTGATACAAAAGAATTGATGGAGAAAATAAGTGAGGTCATAACTTACGGAGGCCGAAAAAATTGATGGATAAGAAAAGAATATTAATAGTAGATGATGAAGAAGATATTTTAAGCGTATTAAAGTTCAGGCTGGAGGCGAATAATTACGAAACGCTGACAGCCTCTAACGGCCATGAAGGCCTTAACAAGGCCAGAACCGAAAAGCCTGACCTGATAATACTGGACCTCATGCTTCCAAAGCTTGACGGGCATAAAGTTTGCCGCATGCTCAAATTTGACGAGAGCTATAAGGCTATTCCTATCATAATGTTTACGGCGAGAGTTCAGCAAAAAGACGAAGAGCTTGGCAAAGAAATGGGCGCGGACGCTTACATTACCAAGCCTTTTGAACCAGAGGTATTGTTAGAAAAAATAAGGCAATTGTTAAGAAAACCATAGGAGGCGGCCATGGATGACAAGAAAAAGATATTGGTTGTAGATGACGAAGAAGATATGCAGAAACTGCTGAAGATAAGGCTTGAACAGGAAAGCTTTGTCGTGATAACCGCCGGCGATGGGGAAGCCGGTATAAAGGCCGCGGAACTGGAAATGCCCGATTTGATTATTTTGGATATAATGATGCCTAAGATGGATGGATACACATGCCTTAAAGAGGTCAGGAAGATTCAAAAAATAAAAGATACGCCTATCCTTATGCTTAGCGGCAAAGAGGAGGAAAAAATCAGGGATCTTTTTGCCTTTCAGAAAATCAGCGGATACGTGGAAAAACCGTTTGAGCTGGATAATTTAGTCGCGAAGATAAAAGAAATACTGAAAATGTAAAGCTTGGAAGATAATATATGACAAAGAAAAACGCAGAGCAGATATTATTAGAAAAAGCAATTATCACAAAAGAACAATTTAATAAAGCGCTGGATGAATCCAGGAAAAAAGGCATGAGCGTGGGCAAGGTAATAGTGCGTTCCGGCATGGTGACCGAAGAGGCGTATGCCCAGGCAGTGTCAGAGGCGCTGGATATCCCATATGTTAATCTTTCAAATTACCTTATAGACACAGAGACAGTGAAGCTCATACCGGAAACCATGGCCCAGAAATATAAGGCAATGCCTATTTTCAAGATAGGTAATTCCCTGACTGTCGCAATGGCGGATCCAAAGGATATCATGGCGATAGATGAATTAAGCCGCAGGGCCAAATGCGACATAGAAGCAGCCCTGGCTACGGAAAGCTCTATATTGAACGCCATAGAGCAGTATTACAAGACATCGTCTTCTTTCGATGAGGTTGTAAAAGATATAGATAAAGAAAGCAGGCTAAAGGAATCCAAGGTTGAATTCGATTCAAAAAAACTTGCTGAAATAGCCGAGGAAGCGCCTGTGATAAAACTTGTAAATATGATTATATTGCAGGCGGTAAAGGATAGGGCGAGCGATATACATATTGAACCTGAGGAAACTAAATTAGTAGTCAGATTCAGGATAGACGGCATATTGCATGAAATGTTTTCGCCTCCGAAGCATCTGGAACCCGCGCTCATGTCCAGGATAAAGGTGCTTTCCAAGATGGATATCGCTGAAAAAAGGAAACCGCAGGACGGAAGGTTTGACATGAAGGCCTTAGACAGAGACATTGATCTGAGGGTTTCTTCTTTTCCTACCATATACGGAGAAAATATTGTCATAAGGATTTTAGACAGGGGCGGGATAGTTTTGGGCCTTGATAAAATAGGTTTTTCAGCTGACACGCAAAAAGAATTTGAAAAATTAGTAAAACATCCTCACGGCATAATTTTAGTCACAGGCCCTACAGGCAGCGGAAAGACCACCACGCTTTATTCGGCGCTTTCAATAATTGACTCAGAAGAGAAAAACGTGATTACAATAGAAGATCCTGTTGAATATCATCTTGGCAGGATAAGGCAGTCTCAGGTAAATCCAAAAGCAGGGCTGACTTTCGCGACAGGGCTGAGGTCTATTTTAAGGCAGGATCCTGATGTGATAATGGTGGGAGAAATAAGGGATAAAGAAACAGCGGAGATAAGCGTGCAGGCTTCATTGACAGGCCATTTGGTTTTAAGCACCCTTCATACAAATGACGCAGCAGGAGCTTTATCAAGGCTTATAGATATGGAAATAGAGCCATTTTTGATTTCCAGCTCTATTATAGGTATTCTTGCGCAGCGGCTTGTCAGGAAGATTTGCGATAAGTGCAAGGAAGAGTATATTCCTTCAGAAGATATTTTAAAAGGCCTTGGGGTTAATCAGAAGAAAGGATTTTTTAAAGGCAAGGGCTGCGGCGC
>JAGVFL010000151.1 GCA_020057645.1 Candidatus Omnitrophota bacterium | reverse complement strand
TATGTTAAAAGAATGGGTTTCATGGACGGAATGCACGGATTTATATTGTCTATCTTGAATGCTTGGCGCCATTATACAATATGGGCGATTTACTGGGAGAAGTATTATAAAAATTTAGCGTTAAGGTTTAAAGAAAATGCGGCAGTGAAAGTGGATATAATAATGCCGATTACAAGCGGCATTGAAATTACAAGAAATTGCATCGAGAGTATTATTGTCAATACTGCGATTCCATTCAGGCTGATTGTAGTAGATAATAAAAGCGATTTAGCTTCAAAGAATTATTTAAAGAGCTTAAAAAATATACTCAAGAATAATTTTACGCTTATAGAAAACAGCGAAAATCTGGGCTGGATAAAAGCAGTGAATCAGGGCTTAAAGATTTCAAATGCTCCTTATGTATGTGTAATGAATAACGATGTAGTGGTGAGCGATAAGTGGCTGGATAATATGACGGAGATTATGGATAAGAATCCGAAGATAGGCCTTATGAACCCGAGATGGGAAAAAGAAAGTTTTAAAGGCGTTAAAGGCGATTATATCGAAACAGACTGGTGCAGGGGGTTTTGCGTGCTTATCAAAAGGGAGGTTATCAATAAGATAGGCGGATTTGACGAGGCATATGGATTCGGCTACTGGGAAGATCATGATTATTCTGTAAGGGCGATAAATGCGGGGTACATACCTGCGCTGGCTTTAAATTCCTTTGTGAAGCATGTCAAGAATGCAAGTGTCAAGAGCGCTATGAAGCAAAAAGAGTGGGATGAGCTTTTTGCCAGGAACAGGGATACTTTTGAAAAGAAATGGGGCAGGCCTAAAAAAATAATAATTGCGATAAATAGAAAAATTGCCAGGGACAAAGTAGCGCTCGAGGAAGCTATGGAAAAGGCGCTGGAACTGGCAAGGAACCAGAATAAGATTTATATTTTAAGCAATGTTTATAATTTAAATACGCCGGCGCATACTAATATAAAATATGTAAAATGTTCTCCTTTATTATTCGGCATGGATATAAAGAGCAGGATTTTCTTTAACAGAAAAAGAAAAAGCAGCAAGTGCTATAATGAGTTCTACGTAGGCAAAAATCAAAGAGAACTATGAAAAAAATTTCAGTTGTCACGATAGCGAAAAATGAAGAAGCCAATATTGCCGCATGTATTAATAGCGCGAAGGCTTGGGCTGATGAACATAAGGCTTGACAAATAGCTCTCAATGTTGTATATTTGCATTATAAATGCAAATATACAAGGAGGTATATAATGCCGCATAGATATGTAAGCAGAGATATCGAAAAAATATTGATGAGTTCTGTAAAGATGTTTCCTTCTGTAATAATTACGGGCCCGAGGCAGTCCGGAAAAACCACTCTGCTCAAGCATCTATTTTCTAAAACCCATTCGTATGTTTCGATGGATAACCCGGATTTGCGGCTTATGGCAATAAATGAAGCAGAGTTATTTTTTAAGAATTACAAGCCGCCTATTATTATTGATGAGGTTCAGTATGCCCCGCAGATTTTTTCTTACATAAAGATGTTAATAGATAAAGAAAGGCATAAATTCGGCCAGTTTATTTTAACAGGGTCTCAGCTTTTTCCATTAATGGCTAATGTCGGAGAGTCTTTGGCCGGCAGGATAGGAGTTTTTACTCTGCTGCCTTTTTCTATTGAGGAACAAATAAATAAAAATAAGCCGTTTAATAATGATATGTTAAAGAGGTTCGCGCTAAGAGGCGGATTCCCGGAAATCACTTTAAACAAAGCTATGAATCCTGAACTATGGTTTGCGGGATATCTTCAAACATATTTAGAAAGAGATGTAAGGCAGCTGCGCCAGATAGGCAGTTTGGTGGATTTCCAGAGATTTTTGCAGCTTATAGCGGCTTTTAACGGCCAGGCAGTGAATCTTTCCAGTTTATCAAGGGATTTAGGCGTAGCTATAAATACTATTAAAGCATGGTTGTCAATTCTGGAGGCTAGCAGCCAGATTATTCTTATTAAGCCGTTTTATTTAAATAAAGGCAAGAGAATAATCAAAAGCCCTAAAATATATTTTCTTGATACGGGGCTTTTGTGCTATTTGTCAGGCATTTCTTCAATAAACCAGATATTTAAAGGCCCTTTATCAGACCAATTATTTGAGACGGTTGTAATTGGCGAGATCGTAAAAAGGTTTTACAATAACGGCAAGATACCCAAGATTTATTGGTGGAGGACATCTTATGGTGAAGAGGTTGATTTTGTAATAGAAGATAAAGGCAAGATAATTCCTATTGAAGTGAAGCTATCCGCAAAGATAAATATGGAAATGGCCAAAGGCCTGATCAATTTCTATAATTTATTTTCTGACAAAATTGAGAGAGGATTTTTGATTAATCTTTCGCAGGATAAGATTAAGTTTAATGATAAAATAGAATCAATATCTTTTATTGATTTTGCAAAATTATGTTAAAAAAACTTTCAGTAGTCACGATAGCGAAAAATGAGGAAGCTAATATTGCCGCGTGCATCAATAGCGCGAAGGGCTGGGCTGATGAGTGCATTGTGCGGGAAAAGACTGCAAGGCTTGACAAAGTCATTATTTTATGGTAATATTTTGGAGGTAGAAACTCCAAAAAGGGACTCAAAATGGAATTAATAATCCCAAGATTTCTGAAAATTCCTAACAATAGCTTTTTTCTGTTTGGCCCGCGCGGCACAGGCAAAACAACATGGTTAAATAACGAAATCAAGAATAGCCTCCTCGTGGACCTGCTTCAGCCTGATCAATTTCGCGCGTTTACCGCAAAGCCTGAAAGATTAAAAGAATTGGTATATGGAAATCCGGATAAAAAGGTTATTATTATAGATGAGGTGCAGAAGGCTCCGGAACTGCTTAATGTTGTGCATTCTATAATAGAAGAAAAAAAAGGGCATCAATTTGTGCTCACTGGCTCAAGCGCCAGAAAATTGAAACGTTCAGGTGTTGACCTCATGGCCGGCCGGGTCTTGAATATGACACTTCATCCGTTTATTGCCGCGGAATTAGAAGGGAAATTTGATTTTGAGAAGGCTTTGAAGCAAGGTTTGGTTCCGCTTATTATAATGTCTAATGACCCTGAAAAAGTCTTAAATTCATACACTGCTTTATATGTGCGCGAAGAAGTGCAGATGGAGGGATTGGTAAGGAATATAGGAGGTTTTTCCAGATTTTTGGAGGTTATTAGTTTTT
>JAGVFL010000001.1 GCA_020057645.1 Candidatus Omnitrophota bacterium | reverse complement strand
CTTGTAATCGCTTGATAAGTGTTCTATACTTATATTGGGAGGACAGGCGAGAAGGAACAGTGATAAGGTACCAGCCGCCTACAAGTCCTCCTGTTTCATTTATAGCATGATCTAAAGCAAGGGAGGAGGCGAAATTGGCCTTCTCCCTTTGTTTTCAGTTTGATACCCACACAAATGTGTGGTATTAATTTTGATTGACGGAATAAAATCACAAAGGTATGATTGAGCTATGGAACAATCAAAAAACAATTACGCTTTTATCGACAGTCAGAATCTAAATCTCGCCATACGAGATCAGGGCTGGAAACTCGATTCCAGAAGATTCAGAAAATACCTGGAGGATAAGTACGGAGTTTCTAAGGCGTTTATCTTTATAGGCTATATCCCTACAAATCAAAGTTTATATACTTCCTTACAGGAATATGGCTATATTCTCATTTTTAAACCGACGTTATCTCTGCCGGATGGCAATGTAAAAGGCAATATAGACGCTGAATTAGTACTCCACACGATGATTGAATTCCCAAATTATGATAAGGCGGTTATTGTTACAGGGGATGGCGATTTTCACTGTCTTGTGGAGTATCTTAAAAAACAGAATAAACTAAAAAAGCTTATCGTTCCGGACCGCAACAAGTTCTCGTCACTTCTTAGGAAATTTGCGCCAGATCTGGCTTTTATGAACGACTTGAAAGGTAAGCTCGAGTACAAACAATAAAAAAGAGGCATTCCGCGGGACGAGCCCTTTGGACAGCCTCTTATCATGATTCAAGAAAAATATACAACAAACAGACCTTCCTGTCAAGGGAAATTCTCAGACAAATTAAACAGGGAGGAGGCGAAATTGGCCTTCTCCCTTTGTTTTCAGCTTGATACCCACACATTTGTGTGGTATTCTTCAGGTATGTTTAATCACCAGGCCCGCTGGGACAGAAACCTGCCGCAAGCCGATACCAAGCCATCAGGCGCAGACATCATTGTGCAATGCCTGTTTGATAAAAGCCGGTTGATCCCGCAATCGTTCTCCTGGCGAAACCGCGATTTCCCCATCCAAAAGATCAATTTTTCCTGGAAAGATAAACAGGAAAGAGACACGTTATATTTTTTCAGCGTCTCGACAGCCGGCGGCGCCTATGAGATCGTATTTTCTCAAGAAACCCTATCCTGGCGCCTTAATAAGCTCCTGGGACCGTAACCATGATCATGCACATCGATATGGACGCTTTTTTTGCGTCCGTAGAGCAACAGATCAACCCGGCCTTAAAAGGCAAGCCGGTCATAGTAGGCGCCCGGGACAATAAGTACTATACGGTAGTTACAGCTGCGTCCTATGAGGCAAAGGCTTACGGCATAGACTCCGGCATGCCAAGCCGCGAGGCTTTCAAGATATGCCCGCATGCAGAATTCGTGGCCTGTGATTCAGCAAAATACACCTATGTTTCCAGGGAAATCTTTGGGCTTTTGGCTGATTTTTCACCCCAGGTAGAGCACACAACTATAGATGAATTTGACATTGTTTTGGATGGATTGGAGCCCCTTTTTGGCCCGTTTTTGGACATAGGGAAGAGGGTGAAAAATCGTATCCAGGAGGCCTTTGGACTGGCCTGTTCCATAGGCATAGCGCCCACCTGGCTACTGGCTAAATTAGGGTCAAAATTGAGCAAACCGGATGGCCTGGTTTTGGTCAATGAAACAAACCTGGATGCCTTTATCAGGGGTGTCCCGGTTGAGAAAATCTGCGGCATTGGACCGGCTTTGACAGGCCATTTACACGGCCTTGGGATCCTGAGCTGTGACCAGCTAAAGAAAACCCCACAAGAAATCCTAGTTGATAATTTCGGCCGGGCAACCGGCCACTGGTTATGGGCTGCTTTGCGGACCGATGAAAATCTGACCTGGCAGAAAAGCCTGCCTGCCGGTAGGCAGGGCCAAATTGAGGCCCGGAAAACCCCTAAATCCGTAGGCCATTCCTACACACTGCCGCGGGAAATTTCAGACCAAAAAATCATCTTTGCGTGGCTTAGAATGCTCTCCGAAATGGTCGCAGAACGCATGCGAAAATACGGCTTGGCCGGCCATACTGTCAGCCTATGGCTCAGTTCCAAAAATGAATCGTCTCTAAGGCAGAAAACCTTTCAGATACCTACCAATGATGGCTGGGAAATATTCATGCGCTCTAAGGGCATTTTCAGCCAAAAGAAGGCCTATTTTAGGACTGTCCGGGCTCTTGGAGTAAGCCTTTCCGGACTCATTTCCGATGCGGCCCCTCCCTTGCTTATTGAGCAAAAAAGAAGGGGGGATCTGATAGCTGCAATGGACCAAATCAATGCCAGATACGGGGACTGGACCCTATCCCCAGCCATACTTGGCCTCGTAAACCCTACCAGTAAGGATAAGTAAGCTTCCAAGGGCCTATCTAAGCCAAACTAAGTCCCGGTAAAACCAAAGACGCCAATTCACAGGAAAATAACATATTGGCGTAACCCATTAAAACCCATAACAACTGCGCCAATCTTTCCTCCTCACACAAGTTAACATAAGAGGTATTATAACCACTAGTGCGACATTTAAGATTAAGCTTAATTGGTTGTTATTAAACCTGTTCTTAGGTGGCTCTTGCGGTGGTTTTGGGGATATTCTAAGAGCTTTTGAGATCTCTTGGAGTCTTCTCAGATAAATATAACTTAATCAACTCTGATTCTTTCGCGTTGGGCTTTGTCTTTCCTTTAATCCACCTCTGAATTGTCCTTGGGCTAATCTTAAGAAAATCAGCTAGATCTTTTGTCAAAAAGTCGCTGCCTTTATAAAAATCGTGCAGTTTTTTCCACTCATCAAGCTCTTTCAACATATTCAGCGCTCCTTTTGAACCCCTCTATAAATTTATTATATTTTCGTTCCAAAAATGGAATAGTTGGATGATTTTTATATAAAATACTGAATAATCTTTGGCTATCTTTATGTCCATATTTAATCGTATAATAAATACCATTTTTAGTCTTTTGCTCATAAATAGTTCTTTTTGGCAAACCAAGCTTCTGAAGATTAATCTCAAGCTCAACTATAAAATCTTCTGAACCACTACAAAATTTTGTATTTACGGGGTACCTCGATGCCTCTTTTACAAAAAATACCGATCCATCCCCATCAAAAACACCTCTTATAAAATCAGCTAAATAAGCCTCCTGGATTGAAGGAAATTTAACTATCAGGCTCTTTCTTGGGCCTATCCCGAATTTGACTAAGTCGTTAACTAATCTTACTCTTGCAAATTTTAAGTGAAATAGCCCCTGCTGGTGTTTAGATGGAGTTATGGGATGCTCGGATCCCATGGCACCTTTAACTTTTTCTAATACCTCCCTATCATTCATACTCAGCGAAATTGCGCCATTTCTGGAGATACATCCATCAGTAATTATCAAGCCTAAAACATACGCCATTTCTGAAGACCAATTACTAAAGAATCCTTCGTTTATTCGGAAATATTGCTGAGGAACTTTTCCCTGTTTTTGAGCCTCTAACCGTGCCAAAGACTTAGAACGTGGTTTTATGCGTAGTTTTTTAAGTTTTTTGAATATTGCAACCCTGGATACCCCATATAATTTAGCGATATCATCCAGCGACTTTTTCTGCTCCCAATATAACCCAGAGAGGGTTTCTTCGGTTAAATTAGCAAGTTTGGCCATACTAAGACGTTAAGAAGGGTTAAGTGGAGAGCTAAATGTAGGTATTTATCAACTTGATGAGCTCTCGGACATCATAGGGTTTCATGAGGTAATCTGTAGCCCCTAAATTCATCAAATTGATCAAAGAAGCGGTCTCCCTGCGGACAGTAGAAATAATAACGGGGGTATCCATGGTCTTCATGTTTTTTCTGAGCAGCGCGAGAAGTTCTTCTCCGCTCATCTTAGGCATCATAAGGTCTAAAACAATGATATCCGGGGTCTCCTTTTCGACATCTTTTAAAGCCTCCTCCCCATTCCTGGCTGTAGAAACCTTGAAATTCTCCTGACGCTCAAGGCTGGATTTTAAGGCCTTAAGGACATCAATCTCGTCATCTACGATCAGTATTTTTTTCATAAAAAATGGGCTGGCACCAAGAGGCGCCAGCCCGAAAGTAACTACTTTTTGCCGCCCCTATGCGTGCCTCCCTGCCCTTTACCAGCGCCTACGCCGGCTCCGTGGTCACGCACCCCTTTATTCTTTTTATCGCGAATATCTTCCTTCTTGTCCTTGCGGTCTTCCTTCTTGTCCCAACGGTCTTCTTTTTTGTCCCTGATATCCTCACGCTTGTCCTTTTTATCCTCGCGCTTATCACGGATATCTTCCCTGCGGTCCCACTTATCCTCCCGCCTATCACGGACATCTTCCTCGCGATCACGGATATCCTCTAATCTGTCTTTACGATATTCAGGTGTCCCTGGAGGATAATTGTGGGTAGCATCCCATTTGTCTTCGCGCTTGTCGCGGATATCTTCTCTGCGATCCCATTTATCTTCCCTACGATCACGGACATCCTCACGCTTATCAAGAACATCCTCTGCATGGTCTTTGCGGTCTTCTCTCTTATCACGGATATCTTCCCTGCGATCCCACCTATCCTCTCTACGATCCCTGACATCTTCTAACCTGTCTTTAGCTCCAGGCGGTAACGGTCTAAACCCTTCACCCGGGGGATTGCCAGGACCTACGCCAGGAGGATTGCCTTCCTGTCTTGCATCTTTAACGTCAGACTTGAGCTCGTGCCTATCATCGCGGAGATCTTTTTTATTCTGTTGCATCTCCTGGACATTCGCCTGATGGAGCGTATGAAGCTGATCCCTGAGGTCTTTGGCCCTCTGCGTATCACCTGACTGCTTCGCCTCTTCGATCTGTCTCAGCAGAGCGCGCTCTTCTGCCTTGGCCTCCCGGCCATCTTCCATTATTTCGTTCTTTTGATCCCGGATATCCTTTTTATCCGAACGAAGCTCCTGCTTCCAATTCTGATCAGACCCTGTTGTCGGGGTATTCGTTTCGCCTTGGGCAAATGCGCCGGAAGCAAACAAGCACAAGCCAAGAACAGCAACAAGCGATGCTGTTTTCCTCATAAAAGCCTCCTTTT
>JAGVFL010000056.1 GCA_020057645.1 Candidatus Omnitrophota bacterium | reverse complement strand
CGCGCAATAAGCTAACTGACTATTGGAGCAAGCATGAAATAACTAAA
Source organism: Candidatus Omnitrophota bacterium (assembly GCA_020057645.1). Taxonomy (GTDB): domain Bacteria; phylum Omnitrophota; class Gorgyraeia; order Gorgyraeales; family Gorgyraeaceae; genus UBA10183. The sequence goes on along the minus strand of JAGVFL010000056.1, from coordinate 5,818 downwards.
GAAGATGAGTATGCGATACTTACTAATATAATACATCAGGAATGGTCAGATGTTACTGTAAAAGAACATAAAAGCCTTAAGGGGCTAAAAACGCAAAACTTAAGAGATCATATGACAGAAGCAGAACTTATTTTTACTGCTTTGGCAGAATTATCTTCTAGGCAGATAGCGGAAGCTATAGAGGCTAAAGGAATGGTAGAAAACAAAATTGCAGGAATAAAAGGCGGGAGAATTGCCAAGAAAGCCAGGATTGAGCTTGAATCAAAAACCGGTAAAAAGGTAATTTCTAAAGAAAGCTATTTACCGCCAAAAGACATAAAAGCTATAGAATAGATAATGATATCTATACCTAAGGGAGTTGATTTTGAACGATTATCCCACAACGCTTTCCTTAACATAAACCTCAAAAACATTCTTCCTCAATCTTATTCTATATATTTGTGATTTAGGTATCCATATTTTGATGTTATTATTTTTTGGATTCCCGCTTTCGCGGGAATGACAGAAAAGGGCGGTTATAAGGATGGCTTTATCGGTTTCGTGTAGTATGCGGACTTGGGCCCAGATGTATCTTTCGTTTGAGTATAGAAATCTATAAATGGTGCTATATGGCCAGGACATGGGTTTTACCTCCTTTTAATTCACCTACGAGGAGAGACCTTCGGTCCCACCTCGTAGGTGTTTGCATGCCTTTTTTACGGTTTTGGGGTCAATGCCCAGGATTTTGCCTATTTTGCTATAAGGCATACCTAATAAATGTAATTCGGTTGCTTTTTGGGCTAATCTCTGGTATAAATGAGGGTGTTTAACAGGAAGGATCTTGAAAATATGAACAACAAACCAATCGGCATATTTGATTCAGGCGTCGGGGGGTTGACTGTTGTAAAGCAGATGTTTAAAAGACTGCCTAATGAATCTATAGTATATCTTGGAGATACGGCAAGAGTTCCATATGGCACAAAATCTCCCGAGACAATAAAAAAGTACGCGGTTGAGAACGCGAATTTTCTAATGAGGTTTAAGGTAAAGCTTATTGTCGTTGCCTGTAATACCGCCTCCAGCACAAGCATGGAAGAACTTATAAAGCATGTGAATGTGCCTGTGGTAGGGGTTATAAAACCCGGCGCAAAAAAAGCAGTCGCAGTTACGCGCAATAACAAAATAGGCGTTATCGGCACTTATACCACGATTAAAAGCAAGGCATATGTCAGGGAGATAAAAAATATTTCTCCCAAGATAGATGTCGTATCAAAGCCGTGCCCGTTATTCGTGCCGCTTGTTGAGGAGGGCTGGCTCAGGGAAAAGGCCACATACGCCATAGCTGAAAAATATTTAGGGTCTTTCAGGAGAAAAGGCATAGATACGCTGGTCTTAGGATGCACGCATTACCCGCTTTTAAAGCAGGTAATAGGGAAAGTAATGGGTAAATCGGTAAAGATCATAGATTCCGCGAGTTCCGTAGCTGACGAGGTCCATACCATATTGATGAGCATGGGAGAACTTTCGGACACCAATAAAAAACCGCATCACAAATTTTTCGCGACAGACGCGGTAGAGCATTTTATAAGAGTAGGAGAGAAGTTTTTGGGGACAAAGATTTATAGGGCTGAAAGGGCAAATTATGTATGAGATATCAGTAAAAGGGGATTTTTCGAGCGCTCATAACCTCAGAGGGTATAAGGGCAAGTGCGAGGAATTGCACGGCCACAACTGGAAGGTAGAGGCGAGATTTGAAAAAGCCGATCTTAACGATATCGGCATATCCGTGGATTTTACCGCGCTGAAGGCCATGCTAAAAGATATATTGAAAAAACTAGATCATACGCATCTTAATAAGGTAGGTATCTTCAAGACAGAAAATCCCTCTGCGGAAAATATAGCCAGGTTTATCTACATAAAACTCAAGGGTTCCATAAGAAACAAAGTAGGGGAGGGTTTAAAACCCTCCCCTACAAAAGAAAAAGGCCTTTCTCTGAAATCCGTATCTGTGTGGGAATCAGAAATGGCGTGCGCGACATATTATGAATAAAATAACCACCCCCACCTACGAGGAGGGCCTTCGGCCCACCTCGTAGGTGTAGTCAGTTAACCCATGAGAATCTTATATAATTTAGCATTTATGATTTTTGGCATAGCTTATCTGCCGCATCTTATGGTTACAGGGCGTTACAGATACGGCTTGAGGGATAGGTTTGGATTTTTGCCTGAAAAAGTAAATTCTATCTGCGCCAAGCAAAGAATTATCTGGGTGCACGCCGTAAGCGTGGGAGAGATGAAGGCAGCCGGCATCCTGGCGCCTCTATTGAGAAAGGCTTTTCCTTCACATACCATTGTATTTTCAACAGTCACTCACACGGGTAATAAAGTCGCCAAAACCATAGCCACGGAAAAAGAAGGGGTATTTTATCTTCCGTTTGACATAAGCTTTATAACAGATAGGGTTGTAAACGCGGTTAAGCCGGAGATGTTTATTTCCATGGAAACAGAGTTCTGGCCTAACCTGGTGGATTCGCTTTATAAATCAGGGGCAAGGCTTATATTGGCGAACGGAAGGATTTCAAACAGGTCTTATTCAAGATATAAAAAAGGCAAATTTTTCATATCAAGGCTTCTAAATAAATTTTCCCTTATATTAATGCAGTCAGACCAGGATGCAGGGAAGATTATTGCGCTGGGCGCTCCAAAAGAAAAGGTTTCTGTGACAGGCAACCTGAAATTCGACATCCCTTTGCTTAATTTTGATAATAAAAGATTAGAGCTGAGAAAAAAATTAAACCTCGATGAAAACGAAATTTTAATTGTAGCGGGCAGCACGCATAAGGGGGAGGAAGAGGCTGTAGTAGATTGCTTCGCGAGATTAAAAAAGGAATACAATAATCTCCGGCTTCTTATCGCGCCTCGTCATATAGAACGCGCCGAAGAAATAGAGAAACTTTTAACCAAAAACAATTTTAAATCTATGAGAATTTCTATCTTTTTTGAGATTGCTTCGTCGCCTTCGGCTCCTCGCAATGACAAGGTATTTAATGCATTTGCATTAGAGCCAGTATTTATTCTTGATACTATCGGAGAATTGAGATCTATGTATTCCGCAGCTGATATAGTATTTGTGGGAGGCAGTCTTGTTAAAAAAGGCGGACAGAATCCCATAGAGCCCGCCAGTCTCATGAAACCGATAATATTCGGTAAATATACGTTTAATTTCCAGGATGTGATAAAGATATTTCTGGAAAATGATTCAGGCGTAGAGGTGGAGGATAGAGAGGGGCTTTATTCAGCTTTAAAGTTATTTTTGGATAATCCCGGATATAGAAAAAAACTCGGCGTAAATGCCAGAGATACTATAGCTAAAAATTCAGGCTCCAGCCAAAGAACAATAGATCTGATTCTAACCTTTTGACATTTATTCCCAAATATACTATCATATATCAAATATAGCGTAAATATTTAGTATATAAGGCGGCTATGATGTTCAGGAAAATCCTTTTGTTATTAAGCATACCTTTTTCGTTTCTGTATTTTATTATTATTTTTATCAGAAATATTCTCTACGATTTTAATATTTTCAGAAAATACAGTATTAACGCAAAGGTTATAAGCGTAGGTAATATTACATGGGGCGGGACAGGCAAGACGCCAGTGGCTGCATTTATCGCGGGTATACTTGCGAAGAAAAACCAAAGGGTAAGCATCTTGATAAGGGGATATGGAAACGATGAGTCAGAACTTCTTCCGAAATTGACTTCGAATATCCCGGTGCTGGTAGGAAAAGACAGGGTGAAAAGGGGGATGGAAGCTATTGAGAAGCATCTTTCAGACACTATTTTACTGGACGATGGATTTCAATACACCCGGTTAAGAAGAGACATGGATATTGTCTGCGTGGACGCTTCAAGGCCTTTTGGAAATGGCTGGGTGATACCAACCGGTTCATTGCGCGAAGGCCTTTATGCCCTTAAAAGGGCAGACATATTTTTAATTACAAAAGCGGATTTGGTTTCCGACAAGGATAAACTGGAAAAGCTGGAGAAGAAATTAATTGCTATAAATCCGAAGGCGGTTATCGCAAAAGCCATACACAGGCCCCTGCATTTTTATAAAATCCCTAATGAAGAGAAGGTAAATATAAGCGAACTGCAGAACGGAGAGCTTGCGCTGGTTTCGGCAATCGGCAGTCCTGAGTGTTTTGAAAAGACCATCCAGCGGCTTGGATTAAAGATTAACAAGCATTTTATTTTCAGGGACCATCACGCGTATACAAAAGAAGACATTGCCAATATAGAAGATTATTGTGTAAAAAATAAACTTGATAGAGTGGTTACCACGGAAAAAGATGCGGTGAAACTGCAGGGCCTAGAGGGCATAGGGCACCCCATACCACAAGGGTACGGGGCAAGTAGAGCAGAGGGCCTGGGGCAGAAGGTAAAATACCTGGTTTTAAAAGTGAGGCTTGAAATAATTGAAAATGAACAAGGATTCTATAGTAGACTTTTTGGGATTTATAATAGTTAAATCATTCAGCGTTTGTTTACGGCGCATCCCGCTGGGGCTAGCATTATGGATAGGAAGGCGCATGGGAGATGTTGTATATTGCGTTGGTTTAAAGCGCAGGATGATCGCATACGCTAATTTAAAAGCCGCATTTCCTGAAAAATCCCCAAGAGAGCTAAAGAGAATAAATAAATCTCATTTTGAAAATTTAGGCATGAATGTAATAGAGTTATTAAAACTGCCTGCCATGGCTAAGTCTTATCTGGAGCGCCATGTAAAACTTGAAAATAAAGATAATATTAAAGCCAGCCTGGAAAAAGGCAAGGGCGCGATTATCCTCACAGCTCATTTTGGGAACTGGGAGATTGCTTCTCTGTCCGCAAGTTTAAACGGCTATATCATGTCTGTATTCGCGCGCGAACAGAAGTACGAAAGATTAAATAATCTCCTTAATCAATTCAGGCAGTCAACAGGATGCAGGGTAATAACAAAGGGGTTTTCGGCAAAGGACATAATAAAAACACTGCATAATAACGGCATAATCGCTATGCTCTCTGACCAGGACGCGGGAGCAAACGGCGTATTTGTGAATTTTTTCAACAGGCCTGCCTCAACCGCGCAGGGCGCAATAGCCTTTAGTTTAAAAACAGGCGCGGCGATTCTTCCTTCTTTTATCCGGAGGGTAGGGACTGATAAACATATAGCCAGGGCAGGGGAACCGTTAGAGCTTATAAATACAGGAAATAAAGAGAGAGATATGAAAGAAAATCTTCAAAAGATAGTTTATATCCTGGAAGATTATATAAGAAAATTTCCGGAACAATGGCTATGGGCTCATAAAAGATGGAAAAGCACGCTTCAGCGCAGCGTAATGGTATTGACAGACGGCAAGGCAGGGCATTTTAATCAAGCAGCGGCAGTGGCGGAAATGATAGAGAAGGCTTTGGGCTCAATGCTGGAAGCCCGGAAGATAAAAGAGAAGCCGATTGTTAAAATTCAGGCCATAGAAGTAAAATTTAAAAATAAATTTACAAAGCTGCTTTTAAATCTCGCGAGCCTCTTCGCTTCCAGAAGATGCCAGGGCTGCTTAAGATGCCTCAGATTTTGCTTGACCAAAGAATCTTTCGAAAGTTTTAAAAATGTATATGCCGATATTATTGTTTCTTGCGGCTCATCCGCGGTGGCTGCGAATATATTTTTAAAATATGAAAATAATGCCAAAAATATCGTTATCATGAAACCCGGATTTGGCCGAAGCAAGAAGATAGATTTAATCATTCTTCCTCGCCATGATTGTACCCTGGTCCACCTGACAGGCGAGCCAGAT
>JAGVFL010000118.1 GCA_020057645.1 Candidatus Omnitrophota bacterium | reverse complement strand
TCATTATCTTTCTTTGCATTTTTCTTATAGCGGCGCAAGTGGCAATAGGAGGCGAGAACCGGGTTATGAAATTGACAAGCCCTGAATTCAATGATAACGAATTTATCCCAAAAAAATTTACCCGCCGCGGAGAAAATATTAACCCTGAGCTGATTATAGATGATATCCCTGCGGGAACCCAAAGCATTGCTCTGATATGCGATGATCCTGACGCGCCTGGCAAAGACTGGGTTCACTGGGTGGTATTTAATATACCTGTTACAGCAAAGATTGAAGAGAATTCCTCTCCTGGGAAACAGGGCGTAAATGATTTTGGGAGAAATGGTTACGATGGGCCATGCCCTCCGTTCGGGACTCACCGTTATATTTTTAAGATATACGCCTTGGATACAGAGCTTGATCTGGAAGAAGGGATTAGCAAGGCTGATTTAGAAAGAGCCATGGAGGGCCACATACTTGCCAGGGCTGAATTGATAGGCCTTTACAAAAAATAATAGCAAAAGATATTTTTTGCCTACCCTTGAAACCAAACGTTTTATATGGTATTCTCGTTATATAGAAAAGTTCCTATCTCCCAAAGACTTTAGAGTTAAGCGCCGGTAAATTTAATATAGGGTGTTATGGAAGATCAAATAATTGAAAATCATTTTATAAAGTTAAGCGAATGTTTTCTTTCCTTTGGCGCTAACCCAACAGAAAATATAAATCGTCTTGTATCTTTATGCGGCACATTAATGGGCGCGACCTGTGCCTTATATAATCGCTTGGATAAAGATATGTTATACTCTGTAGGCATGTGGAATGCGCCTTTGGATTATACTTCATATGACAAAGCAGACGGCCATATTTGTTATGATGCGATAAAATATGCGTCTGACGATGTTATCTTGATACGCCACCTTCAGAGCACGCCTTATGCGAATTCAGATCCGAATGTTAAAAAATATGGCCTTGAGACCTATATGGGCCGGCCTGTAAAATTTAACGGCGAATATAAAGGAGTGCTCTGCGTTATTTATCAGAAGGATTTTGTCCCGAGTTCGGAAGAAGAAAGGCTGATGGGAATTATTGCTTCTGCTATAGGCATTGAAGAAGACCGCAAAAAGGCAGAAAATGAAAAAACTGTTATTCTGAATAGCATGCTGGAACTTGTAGTCCAGCAGGATACAAAGAATAGGATTATATGGGCTAACAAGGCTACTGCTGAAGCATTTGACACGACCCCTGAACTGCTGGAAGGAAAAATCTGCTACAAGGCTTTTCATAATAGCGACAAGCCGTGTAAAAATTGTCCTGTAGTCAGGGCGAGGGAAACAGGAAAAACAGAAGAGGAAGAAATGGTCTCGCCTGACGGCAGGGAATGGCGCATCAAAGGGATGCCTATAAGGGATGAAAAAAATAATATTACCGGGATCCTGGAAGTGGCCGAAGATATAACTCGGCGCAGGAAAGCCGAAAAAAATACGGAAGCATTGAATAAGGAACTTTTAAGATCAAACAAGAAATTACAGCGCCTTGTTATAAAAGACCCTCAGACGGGGCTTTATAATCACGGATATTTCAAAGATATCATGGAATCGGAGTTTTACAGGGCCAAAAAATACTGCCAGCTGCTTTCGCTGATATTTATTGATATAGATTATTTCAGGTCCGTAAACGATGCCTATGGGTATAAATTAGGGGACATGGTCCTAAAACAGTTTGCGCACAAACTCAGAAGGCTGGTAAGGCTGAATGATTATGTCGTAAGATTCGGAGACGAAGAATTCGTGCTTATATTGCCCGGCAATGATAAGCGGTGCGCATTGGAGCTTGGCCATAGAATAGCCGATTCCATCAGGGTATTTACTTTCGGGGATAAGAAGAACATGGTTAAATTGCGGCTGAGCGTAGCCGTTGTTTCTTATCCCGAAGACGGGCTATTTAAAAGTTCGGATTTCATTGAAACTGCCGACAAGATTTTAAACAAGGCAAAGGAATACGGCGGAGACAGGGTATGTTCCATGTCGGACATACAGGACAATAAAATTTTATACGATAAGACAGCCACTATCAAACATTTAAAGCAGGAAATTTCGAAGCTTACAAAAAAAGCAAATCAGAGCTCGATCGAGTCAATCTTTGCGTTTGCCAAAACAATAGAGCTCAAGGATCATTATACGGGCAATCACGTAGAGAGGACAGTTTACTACGCGAATGAGATAGCTAAGCGCATCAGCTTGTCTATGGACGACATGAAGCTCGTAGAGCAGGCGTCAATGCTGCATGACTTAGGCAAAATCGGCATAAGCGAGAAAATTCTTTTAAAGAAAGGGCCTCTTACCAGGGCAGAATTTAAGAAGATTAAAGAGCACCCTAAAATCGGCGTAGATATAATAAGGCCTATACAATCTTTTCACAGCTTATTGCCTCTGATTCTTTATCATCATGAAAGATGGGACGGGAAAGGTTACCCGTTCGGATTAAAAGGAGATGAGATACCGATAGGCGCGCGCATTATAGCCATAGCCGATGTTTATGAAGCCCTGATATCCGATAGGCCTTATCGAAAGGCTTTGTCAAAAAAAGAAGCATTGAGGATAATCAAAGAAAATAGCGGCAAGCAGTTTGATCCGAAGATTGCAAGCGTATTAATGGAAGTGCTGGGGAAGAAGAAGGTTTAAAATTTGATGGTGAACGTGTATTTCGCTTCGTTGCTTTTGAATTCCGACTTGCCTCTTGCTTTAAAAACTCTAACGCTCGTCTTTTCTTTTACCTTTGATTCCAATTCCTTTGCTCTAAAATAAGGATAAAAAATATCTATCCCGATGTTTCTTTCCCACTGCTCCCTTAAAAGTATTTTTTCCGCGTTTTCTTCAATAGGCTTGTTGCTCGGTTCTGCGTTAACCCATTCAGAAAAAGAGCAGGACGGCGGCCTTACCGCAAGACCTGATTCCGCGCCTGCGTAAACGCATATCGGAATTATAATGGAAACCATTATTAAGAGAATAGCTAGTCTAAACATCTTATCCTCCTACTATAATTATAGCACATTTAAAGCCATAATTCAAAAAAATAAGTTATAATTTTCTTGATTTTACAGGAGATAATTGGTAGTATTATTACAAAGAAGGGGGGCTTATGAAGATAAAAACAAAAGGCTTTATTTTAGTTATCCTTGGAATAATGGGTGTGATATTTGTATCAACGTTTGACATAATCGTCGGAAAGCCTAGAAATATGATAGGCCCAAAGTCTATAATAGGTATTTTGACGTGCGGATTTTTAATAATAATCGGCGTCATTTCTCTGTTTAAAAAGCCAAAGGCCTGACCTGTATTGCCTGCCGGACATAATTTTGCGACCTCTTTATCCTTGCCTATTTAAATTGATACAGCATATACTGAATCTATATTAAACGTAGGGGCGGGTTTAAAACCCGCCCCTACAAAAG
>JAGVFL010000093.1 GCA_020057645.1 Candidatus Omnitrophota bacterium | reverse complement strand
GAGGTCTTTTATTATTGGCTATGCAGTCTATGAAAGAGGCAAGTTCTTTGGTAAGAGGGGCTTCTTTTTTAATATCTATTTTTTCCGGGACTATCTGGCCGTTTATTTTTCTGTAGATAAGGGCTTCCTGGGCCATGTAGTCTATTGAAATATAGCAGTCGTCCTGGAATATCCGTATCTTGCGCAGGGAATCGCTCGTTACCCTGCTGGCTGTCAAGTCGCACACAGTCCCGTTATGAAAACGAATTCTTGCGTTTGCGATATCTTCGTGGTCTGTGAGGATTTTCATGCCTAAAGAGTCGATGTTTTTAACCTTTGATTTTGTAAGGCCCAGGACTATATCTATGTCGTGTATCATCAGGTCCAGGACCACGCCTACGTCTTTTACCCTGGGCGTGAACGGCCCAAGCCTGTGGACTTCAATGAATCTCGGTTTATTTGAAAGCTTTTCGATTGCCTGAATGGCAGAATTAAATCTTTCTACGTGGCCTACCTGGATTATAAGGCGGTTTTTAGCCGCAATTTTTATTAAATCTTTGGCCTCTTTTAAAGTCCTTGTTATGGGTTTTTCTATGAGGACATGTATCTTATTCTGAAGAAAGAACATGGCTGTTTCATAGTGGAGCGCGGTAGGAGTAACTATGCTTACAGCGTCCAAATTATTATCCAAAAGCTTTTTATAATCGCAGGACCAGCTTGTTTTGAGCGTTTCCGCGGTATCTCTGGCTATATTTTCGTCAATATCGCAAATGCCGGCGAGCTCTACGCTTTCTAATGTTGCATATATCTTGGCATGTATAGAGCCTAATCTGCCAAGGCCTACTACGCCGATCCTGGTTTTTCTCATAGTTACAATGGTAGCAAATACCTTGCTAAAAGTCAATCAGAGTGATAGAATAATCGCCTAATGAAAGAATATATACGGTTTTTAAAATTTGTTAAGCCGCATCTATGGATAATGACGCTTGCGCTCATATGTATGATTTTAACATCCATGCTTGGAGGAGTGTCTTTGGGGATGATAATACCTGTTGTGGATAATATACTGACAGGTAAGACCATAGCCCTGCCGGGCGCTCAGCATGCGCCAAACTACCTGATTAATATCATAGATAAAATAAATAAGATGCCAAAGGGCTTATTATTGAACCTGGTGGTTATTATAATATCCCTTTTATTTTTTGTAAAAGAGGCGTTTGTATTTTTTCAGACGTGTTTCATGAACCGGCTTGGCCAGGCAGTTCTTAAAGACGTAAGGCAATCCATCTATGAAAAACTTCTCGCGCTGTCAAATAATTTTTATTCGAGCGTTAAAACAGGAGAGCTTGTTTCAAGGGTTACATTTGACGTAGGCATTATAGTAAATTCTATTACAGAAGGCCTTACGGACCTTTTATGGCAGCCGATTCAGCTTATAATTTATGTGGTGATTTTAATCTGGATAAAGGTCTATTTTTCTATTTCCTGGTGGCTCATACTTATTACGGTTTTTATATTTCCGCTGATAATATTCCCTGTAATAAAAATAGGCAATAAATTAAGAAAAATCAGCACATCTATGCAGGAAAGCATGTCTGATATAAACTCTCTTCTTTTTGAAACAATATACGGCATAGGCGTAGTGAAATCTTTTTCAGCGGAAAATTACCAAAAAGAAAAATTCAAAGCCTATAATAACCGCTACTATAAAATGATGGTAAAATCAGTGAAACGCGCAGCCATAATAACCCCGGTCGGAGAATTTGTAGGGATAGTGTGCACGGGCGTGGTCCTATGGTGCGGCGGCAAAGATGTTGTAGAAGGCCGGCTTAGCGCAGGCGCATTCATAGCGTTTCTTGCTGCGCTGCTCTCTCTTCTTAAGCCTCTAAAGAGGCTTTCAAGATTATACGGCATAAACCTGCAGGCAATGGCTGCCATAACAAGGGTTTTTGATATACTGGATGGAGAGATAACGATAAAAAATAAACCGGCTGCGGCAGAATTAATTGATTTTAAAGATTCAATAGAATTCAAGGATATAAATTTCTCATACAATAAAGACAGGATTGTATTGAATGATATCAACCTGAAGTTGTCAAAAGGCCGGATCCTTGCCATGGTAGGGATGAGCGGCGCCGGCAAAACCACATTTGTGAGTTTAATACCAAGGTTCTATGATCCTGATAAAGGCGCTGTTCTTATTGACGGAAAAAATATAAGAGATTTTACAGTGGAGTCTTTGCGCGCCCGGATAGGAATTGTGAGTCAGGAAACAATACTTTTTAATGACACCGTAAGAAATAATATCGCGTTTGGAAAACCGGGCGCAGCGCCGGAGGAAGTTATAAAAGCGGCAAAAGCGGCCAACGCGCATAATTTTATTATGAAAATGCCTAAAGGTTACGAGGCCACCATAGGAGATAGAGGCATTAAATTATCGGGAGGGGAAAAGCAGAGGATAGCCATAGCCCGGGCGCTTTTTAAAGATTCTCCTATACTTATACTTGATGAAGCCACGAGCCAGCTGGACACTGAATCAGAAAAGCTGGTTCAGGAGGCGATTAACAGGCTAATGGCAAACAGGACTGTTTTTGTCATTGCCCATAGGCTTTCCACGGTAGAACACGCCGATAATATAGCGGTATTTGAAGCAGGAAGGATTGTAGAAACAGGTGCCCACGCCCAATTATTGGAAAAATCAGGGGTTTATAAACACCTCTATGAGCTTCAGTTTAAGTCCAGGCTAAGG
>JAGVFL010000053.1 GCA_020057645.1 Candidatus Omnitrophota bacterium | reverse complement strand
TTTAACAAAGTTATGGTATTTTTCCAGTTTATACGCTATTAAATATTGCTCTGAATCTTTGAGAATTCTTCCATTAATTTTACAATTTGTTTTAAATATTTTTCGTACAGAAGCAAAAATACCCCCTCTGGCAAGTATCTCTTGGACTTGAATAGCCAGATTTCTCGAAGTAGTTATTATCCTATAAGTTTCTGTATCTTTTAACCGCCTTCTGTACCTATCTCCATCGCCTATCTGATAGGTCTCTATCATTTCCCATTGTTTATCAAAAGGTAATAACAATATCTTTTCTGATATTGTTTTGTTTCTAGCTCCACGGCCGCATAGTTCAGATAGAAGCTTGGCTAATTTCCGAGAGCAAACATATACTTCTGATACATTGCTTCTTATCCTTTCTTTTGCCTGTTTACCTGTTAATTTATAAATCAATGCACCAACTTCAGAAATAGCTTTTTTTTCATTTTTATTAAACGCAAAAGCAACTACGCCATTATTTGCAACTACGTAACCCTCTGATAAATAATACCCTAAAAGCCTCATTAACTCTTTTGTAAAAAATCTATCGTCTTTGACGATCTTGTTTACTACGAAAATAAGGTAATCTCCTATCTGTAAATCTATTGCCTTAACATAATCGGGTCCTGTTGATAAAAGGGCTTTTCTATCCACGCGCAGCCAATCACATTTTGAACTAGAAATCCTGTTTCCTTTGATCCATTTTCTCTTGATGCATAACACCGGATGCCCTGGCGTAACTGAAAAAGAATTAAAAGGGGACACAAATGGTACTATATTTAAAAGCCTTCCATTATGCTTCCTTGCATATGTCTCCAAAACATGCGTTGATTCTCCATTGCTGTTTAACACCTTGACGCCTTTCTGTATCCTGTTAACCTTTTCCCATCCAGTATAGTTTAATACTACATCTTCTTGCGGTGGTAAACAACCAAATGTCTTAAACTTTGCATCTGTAATTATATCATTCTCAACCTTGATATAAAGTCTCATAATATCTCCACAGATGGGATTTCCCACGTTGCCGATTCCGTCCGCATCAGGAATCTCCCCCACATTCCTCGGGTTTTTGAAATGCTCCATTACCTTTTCGCTGTATTGTGTGTGAAAACTTTCCATAACCGCTCCTTTGTGCCATCTTGTCCACCCCGTAGGTGGCCAAGATGGCCACCTACGGGGTGGACAGGTTTATTTACCCAAGAATGATTTCTCTCGGCCTGTTTGTCTTAGAATGATCCTTGGCTGGTTTTATTTTTTTTAAATCATCCAGCCTGTTCAGATCCTTCATCCTCTTGTAAATCAATGCCCAACCGCAATCCTTATCCTTATCAACTTCGCACTTGCCTTTGTTGGAACCTCCGCATGGCCCGTTTAAAAGGCCTTTTGCGCATCTTGTCACGGGGCATATGCCTCCCGTGTTATTCAGCACGCATTCTCCGCACATGGCGCATCTTTCAAAAAATCCATGGCCTGTCGCGTCTAATATAGACCCGAACATGCTATCGCAGCCTATATAGACAGGCCTTTTGTTTCTGTCATTTTCAAGCACTGATTGCGAGCCCAAACCGCACGAAAGAACTAAAAAAACCTCTGCGTCATCTACTGCTTTTTTATTTTTTGCAAAGTGAAGCTTCATCTGGCTCGCTACGCAAGGGGAATCAGGCATTGCCCACCCTGTTACAATTTTCCCGCCTGCCTCAAGCTCGGCCTTCATCTCCATGACTTCTTTTTCTCCCCCTGTCTTGCATGTAGCAGCGCAATCCCCGCATCCTATTATAAAAATCCTGGAAGAAGAACCGAGAAATTTCAATATCTCCTCTATGGGCTTCTTTTTTGTGACTATCATTTTACAAAAGCTCCTTTATGTCTCTTTCAAACACCTCTTTTTCATTATACCCTATGTATTTTTTCCTGATATTGCCATCTTTATCCACAATGAACGTGGTGGGAATAGCCGCTATACCGCCGTATAGATCGCTCACTTCTTCATTGCCCAATAGCACCGTGTAATTTATTTTATTCTTTGCGGTAAACTCTTTTACTGTCTTTTCTCCGTTTTGGTCCAGGGCAATGCCTATTATCTCCAGCCCCCGGGACTTATACTGGTCGTAAAGGCCGATAAAATGCGGTATCTCCTGCCTGCACGGCGGGCACCAGGTAGCCCAAAAATCAATAATCAGAACCCTGCCTTTAAAATCAGAGAGCTTTCTTTCCAGACCGTTAATATCCTTAAGCGAAAATCCAGGCGCTTTTTTTTCAGAACCAATCTTCCTGGACGCGGCCGGTTGTTTCGTCAAAATAAATGCGGCGATAATTAAAATCAGGCATCCCAAAATAATAAACGCTATTTTTTTCATTTTCTCTCCTATCTTGCCAATAAACCCGCGATTCTTGAAAACTGTCCCAAAAATAATGCCGCTCCCATCAATATCAAAAATATCCCTGAAACCATAGGAACAAAACGCATGAAATTCTTCAACTTTGCAAAAAGAAACAGAAACTGGTTTATAGCGAGTCCTGATATTAAAAACGGCACGCCCAGCCCTATGGAATAGAATAATAAAAGTATTGCCGCGGCCGGCAAGCTCTCGAGCGTAGACCCGTAGATGAGAATACTTGAAAGTATAGGCCCCACGCAGGGCGTCCATCCAAACGCAAATGCCATGCCGACAAACAAAGAACCCAGATAACCGAGATTTTTCTTCTTTAAAGAAACTCCTGTTCCCCTGTTTAAAAACCTTATTTTAAAAACCCCCATTATATTGAGGCCGAATAAAATTATTAATATGCCTCCTGTCCTTTCAAGCCATAATTTTTTTATCCCGAAAAAACTTCCCAGATATGACAACGTTATGCCCAAAAGGACAAATACAATCGAAAATCCTAAAATAAAAAACAAAGAATTTATTACAGTAAGCTTTGTTATATCAGAAGATTTTCCGGATGATTTTATATCCTCAAAAGACCTGCCTGTAATGTAAGTAATGTAAGACGGGAAAAGGGGCAATATGCAAGGAGAAAGGAATGAGAGAACGCCTGCAGAAAAAGCCACAAGAATAGAGACTTCGCTTCCAGAAACCACATGCCCTCCGTCAGGTTACCTTGCCGAAGCCCTTACTCTTATAATGTCCAGCTCCTGGCGTATGTCAGCGAGCTGCGCGATTATGCCTTCCTGATTCTTTAAAACCGTGTCTATCTTCTCTGAGAGCTGCTTTATTTCATTCTTTGAATCATGGCTATCATCTTTGCCGAATGTATTAAACGCAAACACGCTCAGAGATACAAGAATCGCTGCGAGTAGCGATAAAATCCAGACTTTTCTCATAATTAATTACCCCTTTTCTTTAATATGTATTATAACAAACTTGCCTTGCGCAGTCAATTCCAAAAATAACTGAGCTATTACTTTAATTTTAACTTACTAAAAGGCGCGGTATTTAATACATCTTTTTTCTCTAACCACGCTCTCCTTGCCACTGCCACCCCGAACTTCATCATGCTCAGATGTTCCGCAACATGAGAATCCGTATTTATAACAATCTTCACGCCGGCTTCCTTTGCCATCCTGGAATTCACGTCGTTCAGGTCCAGGCGCTGCGGAAAACTATTTATCTCAAGCGCCGTATTAGTATCCTTCGCCGCTTTAAAAACCTCTTCGAAATTCATGTCATACGCATCCCTTGAACCCCACAACCTGCCTGTAGGATGGGCTATTATGCTTATATATTTATTCTGGCACGCCTTTATAATACGCTTTGTAATAGAAGCGCTGGACTGCTTAAAGCCCGCGTGTATCGCAGCTATCACAACGTCCATTTCCCGGAGCACGCTATCCGGATAATCCAAATTCCCGTCTGAATCAATATCAACCTCCGAGCCGAAAAGAATCTTTATATCCTTATATTTCTTATTCAGCTTTTTTATATCTTTTCTCTTGAGATCCAGCTCGCGGGCATTTAACCCGCCTGCTATCTTTAGGCCCTGAGAATGGTCAGTGATAGCTATGTATTCATAACCCAGCTCCCTGGCTTTTATCACAATCTCCTCTATCGAGCTTCCTCCGTCAGACCACGTTGAATGCGCGTGAAGATCTCCTTTTATATCTTCTATCTTCACCAAATCAGGCAGCTTGCCTTTAAGGCTCGCCTCAACCTCGCCTCTATCTTCTCTTAATTCAGGTTCTATATATGAAAGGTCGAGCGCCTCATATATCTCTTCTTCTGTTTTCCCGGCTATTCTTTTTTCTCCTTTAAACAGCCCATACTCGTTCAGCTTCAGGTTGTTTTTTATCGCGAGCTGGCGAAGTTTTATATTGTGCTCTTTGGAACCCGTAAAATACATCAAGCTGGCTCCGTAAGACGACTCGTCCACCACCCTCACGTCCACCTGTATGTTATCTTTCGTAAGAACCGATGATTTTATGGGGCCTTTTGCGACTACGTCTTTTACATCCGGCAACGCGGTAAACGCGGCCATGATATTTTGAGGCTTGTTTGAAGAAATCAGGATATCTATATCCCTGACAGCCTCCTTCATCCTCCTTAAGCTTCCTGCGGGGCTTATTTTTTTTGCTTCTTTTAATTTCTTGAGTTTGCTTACAAAACCTTCAGCCACGTCCGCTGCTGTTTTCAAATCAAGCTTTTCTCTGCTTTTTTTAAAAAGCTCTATGCCGGCTAATATGTTTTCTTCTGTCTTCTCGCCCATGCCTTCGAGGCCCCTTATCTTTCCGGCGGCCGCCATCCTTTCAAGCATCACCACATCCTGTATGTCCAGCTTTTCATACAATAATTTCGCTGTTTTAGGCCCTATACCCGGCACGTTCAGCATCTCTATCAAGCCTTCAGGTATGTCTTTTTTTAATTCTTCCATGTATTTAAGTTTTCCTGTGGAAACGATCTCTTTTATCTTCTCTTCCAGGTCCTTGCCTATGCCGTCCACATCTTTTAGAGTGTTTTCTCTTATCAATACTTCCACGTCGTCCGGAAGCGACTCTATGTTCTGGCTCGCTCTCTCATACGCTCTGATCCTGAACGGGTTCTCTCCCTTGATCTCCAGGATATCCGCGATGTCCCTAAAAATCTCAGCTATAAGTTTATTCTTCATGATATGATTATTTTAACATAGATTTTTTTTACTAGGAAGTATATAATATTGTCCACAAGGAGCAAATTATGCTATTAAAATTTCTGCGCAAACGCAAAAACATGAGGCGCATCATGTGGGCGCTGGCAATACTGATAATACCGGCCTTCGTCATATGGGGTGCGGGCACGTCCGCCAAAGATAAAGGCGGTAAGCCTGACTATGCCGGAAAACTTTTCGGTAAGAAGGTTTCTTACGACGACTATTACAATATGTGGAACGTGGCCAGAGACTACGCCGTAAAGTCTCTCGGCAATGACGCGCCTGCGGCATTTATAGACCAGCTGGCATGGAGCCGCATAATAATGATTGAGGGAGCGAAGAGAGAGAAATTAGCAGCGGCTGATAAAGAGGTTGTGGAAAAACTGGCCTCTTTCCCTGTGTTCCAGAGAAACAACTCTTTTGACAAAAAGCTATACAAATCAATGCTCCGGGATGGAGCCAGGGCATTTGAAGAGAAACTGAGAGACGACATTTTAATGTCGAAATTGAGAGATAAAGTCACGTACGGCGTCTATATCAATGACGAAGACGTCGAAAATGAATACAAGAAAAAGTTTGAAAAAATAAAATCATCTTACGCGCTTATTCCTTTCAGCGAGTATGAAAAAGATGCCCGGTATGCGGATTCCGGGGTTTTAGACTTTTATGAAAAGAATAAAGCGGATTTTAAAAAAGGGGAAGAGGTAAATATAAAATATATAGAAATCCCTCTTTCCGGCCCAATCGCGGAAGAGCTTGCTTATAAAGTCTTAGACCAGGTGAACTTAAAAAAGAACCTGGAAGAACCCGCAAAGGCAGATTCGCTGGAAATAAAAGAAACCGGATTTTTCTCTGCTAATGAAGAAATACCCGGCATAGGGTGGTCTTTTGATTTTATCAAAATAAGCTTCGAACTGGAAAAAAATCAGATAAATAACGTGCTCATAAAGACAGAAAAAGGATTCTATATTATACAGTTGAAAGACAAAAAAGAACCGTATATACCTGATTACGCAAAAGTCAAAGACAGCGTTAAAAAGGCATTTGTAAAAGAGGCGTCCATAAAAATATCCGGGGAAAAATCAGAAAAAATATACCTGGATATAAACAGCAGGATTAAAGCCAATGAAAAATTTGAAGACGCCGTAAGAGAATACGGCCTTCAGGTAAAGCAAACTGATTTTATCGGCCGCGATGGCTACGTGCCTGAGATAGGGCCCGCCCAGGAATTTGTAGATACGGCTTTTTCCTTAAAGATAGGCGATATATCAAGGCCTTTAAAAGCCCTCCAGGGCTGGGTTATAATACAACCCCTTGAAATCAAGCCCATAGAAGAAGCGAAATTCATGGAAGAAAAAGATAAATTCAAAGAAAATCTTTTGGCGGAGAAAAAAGAAAGAGAGTTCAACAAATGGTTTCAGGCATTACAAAAAAAGGCCGGTTTTGTAAGCTACACCGCGAAGTAGGGGGCGGTTTTAAACCGCCCCCTACGCAGTGTTAGATTATTTATCGTGGCTCAGAAGATCTTTCAGTTCTTTCATGAATTGATTGATATCCTTGAACTGGCGGTACACTGAAGCAAATCTCACGTAGGCGACCTCGTCAAGTTTATACAAAAGCTCCATTAACAATTCACCTACCTCTTTGGATGGGACCTCTTTTTCAAATTTACTCTGAAGCGTGTATTCAATTTTATCTGCCAGCGCTTCAAGCTGTTCTGTGCTTATGGGCCTTTTCTCGCACGCCTTGGTAGCCCCGTTTAATATTTTTTTTCTGTCAAACGGTTCGCGTCTTCCGTCTTTTTTTATAACCATTAAAGATACTTCTTCTATGTTTTCATACGTTGTAAAACGCCGCCCGCAATTAATGCATTCTCTCCGCCTTCTTATCGAACGGCCTTCTTCGCTGGCCCTGGAATCAATAACCTTGTCTTCATCTTGTCCGCAGAATGGGCATTTCATATAACGCCTCCTTAACCACCTCCACCTACGCGGTGTA
>JAGVFL010000074.1 GCA_020057645.1 Candidatus Omnitrophota bacterium | reverse complement strand
TCTCCTTCTGCGGTGCTCAGGGCAATCCTGTCAACATATTCATCCACCACAAGCCCTTTAATCTTTGTCTTGTCTTTCATGATAACAGTGTCAGCGTAAAGTGCGGTAGATATAAATATTATTATTATAAAAATTATTATAATGCGCATTGTCCGTCGTTCGTGGTTCGTCGTTCGCCGTCGTTCGTAACGAATTACGAGTCACGAACGACGAACGACGATTAAGGCGCAGGCCTTTAAGCCGGGTTCTGTCAATTAATACGAAGTATTAATTGATCCCGAGGATGCGACTGAATAAGAAGCATCCGAGGGATCTTCTCCGCACTAATCGTGATGATCATCTATCTGTGTTCTGTCATTGCTGCCAGAATCATGCAACCTACCCGTCCGGCTATTACGAGCGGGCAGCTCTTTCAGCCGGACCTATTTGGTCTTGCTCCGCGTAGAGATTGCCGCGTTTCACATCACCCCGCCCTTTCTGCTTCGAAGTATCTCTTCGCAGTAGAAAGAGCGGGGTTACTCGTCTCTGTGGCTCTAATCCTCGAAAAGTAAAATACTCTTCTGGCGGGCGTTACCCGCTACGCTGCCCTTCGGAGCCCGGACTTTCCTCATCGGCCCTAGTACCCAAATTTAAGCCGATGATCCTGAGGTGCGAAGCACCGAAGGATCTCTTAACTCTGGGCATATAAGCCAACGCGATCATTCGGCCTGCGCCTATTCTGTTTTTAAAGAACTGTCGAATCTGGAATCTATTGCCTTATTTGCAAGTTTATCGGCTATGGAATTATTATCCCTATTTATAGAAATTATTTCAATCTTATCAAAGCCTCTCGCAATATGCTGGAACATGTCATAATAAGGCCTGAGGTTATCGTTTTTCACTTTATATTCGCCTGTCAACTGCTTGGTCAAAAGTTCGCTGTCGGATTTTATTTTCACGTCATTATATTTATCTATCAACGCTTCCTGCATGGCATATATAAGCGCTGAATATTCTGCTACATTATTAGTGGCATTTCCTATAAACTTAAATAATTTCTTAACAACGTTATTCCGGTCATCGCAAAATACTATGCCTATGCCCGAAGGCCCGGGATTTCCTCTTGATGCCCCGTCTATAAATATATTAATTGATTTCAACATTGTCTTCTATGTAAAGTATCCTTAAACAGCTGCCGCAAACAACTATATCTTCTCTCAGTTTCACTTCGCTTATAACCTGAGGCGGAAGATTCATGTGGCACCCTCCGCAGGAATTCTCTTCGATGTGCACTATCGCCAGGCCGTCTTTGTTTTTCAGTATCTTCTCGTATCTGGAAAGAATTTGTTTTTCCATATTCGGAGTTATGGTGTTTCTCTTTTCATTAAGCTCCGAAAGCTTTGCCTCTATTTCTCTGGATTTTAGGTTGATGATTTCTTTCTCTTTCTGAGTATTAGCCTCTTCTGTCTTAAAGATCTCTTTTTCCTCTGACATCCTTTTCTTAGCAAGTTCTATCTCGTCCATAAGCTTAATAATATCTTCTTCTATTAAAGAATTATCCGCTTTAACACCCCCTATCTCAGCAAGCATGGTGGAATATTCTTTATTTGTTTTTAACATGTAAAGCTGCCCCTGCAGTTTTTTTATCTGTTCCTCTTTCTGCTGGAGGTTCCCCTCTTTTTCTTTCTGTTTCAACTGGATGTTTTTTAAATTCTCTTCTGCCTGTTTTATGTTTGTTTTTTTTAATTCAAGCGCCGCGTCGATTGATTTTAGATATCCTGGCATAGACGCCTTTTCTTTACTCATAGCATATATCTGGCCGTCTATAACCTGAAGGTCTATTAATAATCCTATCTGTTCTTTGATTGGTTTTTGTTCCAAATGATCTCCTCTTCTTGCGCTATATGGCCCTATACCAGTCGCTAAGTTATCCGTCTTACTGCTATCTATTTCGCTCCGGTATAGGGCATAAACCACTCGTTTATAAACAACTATGGCTTGCCATAAACCCGAGCGAAAACTTAACACCTTACGGATAGCCTAGCGAGTGGTTTATGGTGGGCGATACTGGGCTCGAACCAGTGACCTCTGCCATGTGAGGGCAGCACTCTAACCAACTGAGCTAATCGCCCCTGTACCAGTCGCTGAGCTATCCGTCTTACTGCTATCTATTTCGCTCCGGTATAGGGCAAGCCCTTTTGTACTAGTGGCCTGCCATGAACCTGAGCGAAACTGTAAGCATAAGCCTGGATAGCTTAGCGAATGGTTCATGGTGGGCCCACAAGGACTCGAACCTTGGACCACTTGATTATGAGTCAAGTGCTCTAACCGACTGAGCTATGGGCCCCGTCCCAAATCCTCAATCGCTCTTTCAATACTGATAAAGGATTTGGGACGGGGCACGCCCGAATTTGCGAAGCAAATTCGATCCTGACCCGCCATTGTTTCTGTGGCGGGGAGGGACCTTCTGCTTCGCTCTAGGGTATACGCTTGAGCTCCCTATGACGAGCTACGCAGAACTTGTTCTGCGAAGCCTGTCATATAATTCCCCGCTACTATACCCTAGGGCGTAGCAGAATTATACCATTTGAACTATATTATAACAAGGGGAAATTTAAAATATAAGGTGTACTAAATAGGACGGCTATTTTACATTATGTTAAGGTCGGGGTTTTAAAGTCGCTACTATAGAGTCTGCGTTTTTGTCATACAGGATATGTATAATCCTATCGCTTAACTTGATATCCTCTCTGGTAACGCCTTCGATGCCTGTTTTCATGGAATAAAACTTATCAAGTATTTCTTTTATGCGGCCATGCCAGTCTGGAAATTCAGGGGCCGCGTTTTTTAAAAACCTGGACATCATCGCGTTGTTCAATTCCGCTGTGACCTTATCTATCCCTTTCGGATATATGAGTTTCATTGATGCCTCTTTTACATCATTCTTATTTCCTTTGATTTCAAATATCGTAAGCTTATTCTCGGAAATCCCTGAATAACTATTCTCTCCGGGAACAGCGCTTTCCTGCCTCATATCAATAAATTCGCTGATAAGATTTGCAATCTGAGAGTACTGTATTTTAACAGGTTCTTGAACCGGTCTTGAAATAGGGTAGGGATTGATATTTTTAGAAACCCCCTGTATTACAGGCTTTATTGGATTATTAGATACAGCCATAGGGGATGGCGCGGGATTACCCGCTTTGGTTGACGATGGTTTAACTGTTTTAGCTCCGGTAACGCATCCGGAAACAGCCAATGTAACTATCAAAACTAAGGATAAAGTTATCTTTTTCATAATAAACCCTCCCTTAGCTAGAATTATACTCTTTGATCTCTTAATATTCAATATAAAATATAAAAAAAAGGGGCTGGATAAACTATCCAGCCCCTTATATTTTTAACCTGCGGTTATTAGAAGCTATTCCTGGCTAAAAGCTATTTCAAGAAAATTTTTAAGCCTCCTGGACCTCGTAGGATGCCTCAATTTCCTTAATGCCTTTGCCTCTATCTGCCTTACCCTTTCCCTGGTTACGTTGAATATGCTGCCAACTTCTTCAAGCGTCCTTGGATACCCGTCGCCTATCCCAAACCTCAACCTTAATACCCTCTTCTCCCTTTCCGTAAGAGTGTTAAGTATGTTATCCATTTCTTCTTTCAAAATAGTATAGGCAGTGGCATTTGCCGGAGAAACAGCCTTTTTGTCTTCTATAAAATCTCCGAAATTAGTATCGCCTTCGTCGCCTATCGGAGTCTGCAAAGAAATAGGCTCCTGCGCGATCTTAAGGATGCTTCTTACCTTTTCAACGCTCATCCTCATTTCGTGCGCGATCTCTTCGGGCGCAGGCTCTTTACCATTTTCCTGAACCAGTATCCTGGAAACCCTTATAAGCTTATTGATTGTCTCTGTCATGTGAACAGGTATCCTTATGGTGCGGGCCTGATCAGCTATTGAACGCGTGACTGCCTGCCTTATCCACCATGTGGCATACGTAGAAAATTTATATCCACGCCTGTATTCAAATTTCTCAACTGCCTTCATAAGGCCTATATTTCCTTCTTGAATCAGGTCCAAGAAAGAAAGGCCCCTGTTGGTATATTTCTTCGCGATACTTACCACCAGTCTGAGATTTGCCTCTACCATTGCCTTTTTAACCCTGTTGAATCTCAGGGCTTTTTTCCTGATAACGGAAAAATCCTTTTTTATATCATCTATCTTTTTACCGAATCTCGATTCTATGTCTTTCTTTCTTTTCTCAAAGCTCTTTATGCTGCCTTTTATCCTGCGCCTTCTCATTCTCTGTATTTCCTTATCAATAGCGTCCATTTCGGAAATCGCCATCCTGATGCCATTAGCCATATCGTCTACAACAGAGATGCAGAGATTAAACTCGAGACAAAGCTCCATTATATTGGACCCTTTCCTGGCGGCCCTTATCCTGCGCATGAGGTTTGTGATCTTTTTAAATATCAGGACTTCTGTTTTTATTTTTGGGTCTTCCTTTATAATCTCTTCCATGTTAATGCTCCTGGAAAGAATCCTATTGCTAAGAGCAAGGACTTCGTCTTTTACAAAAGGCGAGCTCAACACAGCCCTTTTATAGTCCTCTTCTGCCTTTTCTATTTCCTGGGCAAGCCTTATTTCATCCTGCCTTGAAAGAAGCGGTATCTGCCCCATCTGCCTGAGATACATCTTTACGGGATCCTCTATGCCTATATCTACGACTTCTTGCGTCTCGGCAGGTTCCGCGACATTCCGCCTATCGGTACTAAACGCCTGTTTAGCTTCACTGGCATCTTCTTCTTTATTTACAGGCTTCGCTTCTTCTTCTGAATCAACTATCTCTATATTCTCCTTATCCAACATGGTAAAAACCTTCTCTATCTGCTCGGAAGAAGTAATCTCTTCCGGAAGAAAATTATTTATCTCTTCATAGGTGAGGTGCCCTTTTTTTCTGCCCAACGCCACCAGTTTATCAAACTGGTTCTCGATATCCGTTGTCTTTTTGCCTTTTATTTCTTTTTTCATAGTTAAAGCCCCCTCTTCATAAGTTGGTTAAACTCCTCAACAAGCCGCTTTTCTTCTTCTTCGTAACCGCTTTTCTGAGCCACGTGAAGCCTGTTCTGTATGTCCTTAAGAAGCATGTTCCTGTTTTCTTTCTTTATAGTCATTATGCAATCCGAGACATTCTTCTCTCTGTCTTTTATATTAACTTCTTCGTTCACTATAAAAGATATGATATTTTGAGGGACCTTATCTTCCATTGAATTTATTAATTTACATACGTCTATCAACCCCTCCTCTATATCTATGGAAAAAAGCGCCTCAGCTATATTCCTTATATCCTGATTCTTGAAATCAGACGGCTTAAGTTCGCCCTTTACTATTTTTACAATATTAACATCCTCTAACATCAATCTTGCCAGTATCTTTTCCGCAGGAGATATATCTATGGATTTGCCGATATTTCGTCGCTCGTCGGTCGTCGTTCGTCGTTCGAGACGGGTTTTAACCTTCTTGAGTTCGTCCCATATCGCGTCCTCTTTTACAGAAAGCTCCTGCGCCAGCAGCTTTATATACTCTGCTTTTACAATCGCATTTCTAACCCTATTAATCGTGGTAAGCATCTCTTCTATAGTCTCTGCCTTAGACTCGGGTTCTGTGCTGTTAAACTTGTCCTTGAGTATGTCTAACTTATACGTGAAAAGACTCTTTGATTTCTTTATTGCTTGGTCAAAGTTCTCTCTTCCAAACTTCCTCAAGAAACTATCCGGATCGTGATCTTTTTCCAGGGTGGCTATCTTTACATTTATGTCTTCTTCCAAGAGTAAATCCAGACCCCTAAGCGACGCCATTTCCCCTGCCTTGTCAGCATCATAAAGCATTACAACATTATGAGTATATCTTTTTAAAAGCCTTATTTGCTCCGTGGTAAGCGCAGTGCCGAGAGAGGCTATCGCGTTATTGACGCCGTATTGATGGCACGTTATCACGTCAAGATATCCTTCTGTAATTATCGCGAAATTCCTTTCTTTTATATCGGCCTTTGCAAAATTAAGGCCGTATAGATGCTGGCCTTTTTTATAAACAGCTGTTTCCGGAGAGTTTATATATTTCGGCATGGAATCATCCATAACCCTGGCGCCGAAACCTATAATCCTATTTCTCACGTCAAATATAGGGAATATAATTCTGTTTCTGAAAAGGTCATAATAAGAATTTTCTTTTCCTTTTATAATCAGTCCTGCTTTAAGAATTGTATCCTGCTTTATCCCTCTTACTGTTAAATAATCTAACAGGGCTTTCCATGACGAATCAGCATAACCTATCCTGAATTTCTTTATTATAGACTCATCCAGGCCTCTTTTCGCTATATAGCATTCGGGCAAGGTAGGGGACGGTTTTAAACCGCCCCCTACAAGAAAACCGGAATAATAATTTGCCGCTATATCATTTACCGTATATACAGCGCTTACAATAGAAGCTTCCTGATCATCGTAACTTCTGTATTCAGGCAGTTTCACGCCTGTCTTTTCTGCAAGCATCTTCACAGCTTCAATAAAATCTATCTTTTCATGCTCCTTTATAAAATTAAACACGTTGCCGCCCGAGTTGCACCCAAAACAATGATATATCTGCTTGTCAGGGCTCACTATAAAAGAAGGCGTTTTCTCATGATGAAAAGGGCAGCACGCCTTGAAATTCCTGCCGCTGGGCCTCAATGAGACATAGCCCGAAATTACCTCGACTATGTCGCATTTATCCTGAATCTCGTTTAATATATTTTCCGGTATCTTGCCCATCAGACCTCTGTGTGTCATTGCTTCGTCTTCGCCTGCGGCGGATCCTCGCAATGACAGAAAAGTTACTTTTTGCGACTGAATCTCCTGAATCCGGAACATGCCAATATCTTGAATTTCCCATTTTTCTCAAGCTCATCAAGTATAATATTAAGGCCTACATTATCGCTTGCAATATGGCCTGCGATCACCACGTTCATGTGCTCTTCCTGCGCCTTCTTAAAGTGCTCTTCGCTGAGATGCATGCACACAAGAGTAGCTACGCCTGCTTCTGAAAGCTTTTTAAATATATCCTTAGAACCTTCTGTGCCGCCTGTCATATCTACAAAAACCTTGCCTGCCTTGCGTAAATTATCGCCCTTCGTAATCTTTGGGCCTGCATTATGTTTAGCTGCGGCATTATATTCAGGTATCTCTTTTAATATATCCACAATATCTCCGAGCGTATTCGGTTTTTTCTTATCCATCAAATCCTGCAAATAAGTGGATACGCAATTATCAGCGGGCGTATGGCAGCTCATGAAATTAATATCAAGGAGCTTTGCCGCGTCAACTGGCCGGGCGTGATTTGCGGGCATAACCTTTCTCTCAACCTCCCGTATCCTCTCATGCATAAGCGATTCAGCGACATTTATAGGAACGCCTATCTTATTCAATATATCCACCTGCATGTACATTACATTGAAAAATCCTGCCAGGGCAAGGCCTTCGGGATGATGGGCCATTACCAGGTCTATCTTTTCGCCTTTTTCTTTCAGCCTGTCAGCAAGCACTATCTCTCCTACCTCTATATCCACTCCCACCAGAATCGTTTTTATTTCGCTGTCTTCTTTGCCGTTAAGAATCCTTGTATCGCTATAAGGATTATTAAGCCTTTCTTTGTCATAAAATTCTTTATCCTTGGCGCTTAATTTTTCGTATTCATTTTTCGCCCTTAAAAGTTCCTTCTTTACGCTATCCTTGCCTCTCGGATCTCTTTTCATTCCAAAAAGCACAGCGCTCTTATAGATGTCTATTAATTTCACCTATTCCTCCTTGCTAAGGTTACACTCTGACATTGTCAGAGTGTAACCTTATTTATA
>JAGVFL010000082.1 GCA_020057645.1 Candidatus Omnitrophota bacterium | reverse complement strand
GCTCTTCCGATCTGTATGCTGCATATAAATATCGCAGGATTTCTTCCTGTAATGATATTAGGTGTTTTAATGGCGTTTTTGTATGAAGCAACAGGGTCGCTTGTTGCACCCATAACCGTTCACATATTGCATAATTCGGTTATCGTGTGCTTTGTGTTTTTTATAAAGGAATTGCTTAAATGACAGCTTCAAAGGTTACACTCTGACAATGTCAGAGTGTAACCTTAGGAAAGTTTAAAGGATGAAGGCAGATGAAGGCAAAGGTAGCGATTGTAAAATGCAAGAATTATGAGAGAATTGAAGTTGAGCAGGCTGTAAAAAAGGCCTTTGATCTTTTAGGCGGGATAGGTGTTTTTGTTAAGAAAGGCGAAAGAGTACTTATTAAGCCTAATATGCTTTCAGCCCGCATGCCTGAAGACGGGGTGTGCACGCATCCGGAGATAATAAGAGCTGTCGTTAAATCAGTCAGGGGCTGCGGGGCTGTGCCATGCATAGGCGACAACCCTGGCGGCTCAATAAGTCCTGCCAAGGCATACGAAGGATCAGGGTTGGCGTTGCTCGCTAAAGAGGAGGGCGTAGAATTAAAAGAGGTTAAAGGCATAAAGGTAGTTAACGGCATACCAATAGCAGCTTACTTTTTTGAATGCGATAAGATTATAAATCTTCCGAAGATGAAGACGCACAGCCTGATGGGGCTCACTGGGGCTGTTAAAAATATGTATGGCGCAGTGGCTGGGCTTCACAAGAGTGAGCTTCATAAAAGATTTCCAAGCGCCGAGGAATTTGTGAAGGCTTTAATAGATGCCTTCGAAATAGTAAAACCCAGCCTTGTTTTAATGGACGGCGTAGTCAGCATGGATCAGGCAGGGCCGGCTGCGGGAAGGCTGAGGAATACAGGTTTTTTAATAGCCGGCACAGACAGCGTGGCTATTGATTCCGTGTTTGCGGAATTGATAGGCATGAAGCCGCTTGATATTTTAACTACAAAGGAAGCGTATAAAAGGAAACTTGGGGAAGCTGATTTAGAAAATATTGAAATATTGGGAGAAGGCATAAAAGAGAATCTGGTAAATGATTTCAATGTCCCGGGAAAACCCGGATTAATAACCGTTCTCGGTCCTTACGCTAAATTTATAGCGAGATTTATAAAATTTGGACCTGATATAGACGAAAGGCTCTGTAAAAAATGTATGATATGCCGGGACAGCTGCCCCGTGTCAGCTGTAACCGTTAATTCCGAGAACTCAGCCATAGATTTAAAAAAATGCATCAAATGCATGTGCTGCCACGAGGTTTGCCCGCATAAAGCGATAGAGTTGAAGCGCAATTTTTTAGCAAAGGTTTTTGGGCTATGATAGAACCTATCAGATGGAAAAATAACAAAATAGTTTTTATTGACCAGACGAAACTGCCCGCAAGATTGAGGTATGCGGCGTGCGGGGATATTGATATGTTGTGTGAGGCAATAAAAAAACTCCGCATACGCGGCGCTCCTTTAATAGGAGTAGCGGTCGGGCTGGGTTATGCCCTTAGCGCCGTCAACTCGAAGGCAAAAACATACAAGGGGCTTAAAAAAGATTTAGAAGCTGCTTCTAAAAAATTAAGGGCCACCCGGCCTACGGCAGTAAATCTATTCTGGGCGCTTGATAGAATGGAAAAAACCTTGGCTCACCTCTCAGGTGATCCATATGGCTCACCTGACAGGTGGAAGAGGCTTATTCTAAAAGAGGCGCTTAATATTTTAAAGGAAGATAAAGATATGTGCAGGGCAATCGGAAAAAACGGCGCCGGTCTGATAAAAAATAAAGACGTGATATTGACGCATTGTAATGCCGGAATTTTAGCTACAGCCGGCCATGGCACTGCTCTTTCAATAATCTACGAGGCTAAAAAGCAAGGGAAAAGATTCAAGGTTTACGCAGGCGAGACCAGGCCGCTTATGCAGGGTTCGCGCCTTACCATGTGGGAACTGATCAAGAACCACATAGACGCCACTCTCATATGCGACAACATGGCGGCGAGCGTCATAAAAAATAAGGGCGTCACGAAGATCATAGTGGGCGCGGATAGGATTGCGCGGAACGGAGACGCCGCAAATAAAATAGGCACGTACGGCCTTGCGGTTCTTGCAAAACACCACGGCATCCATTTTTACATAGCAGCCCCTAGCTCTACTATAGATAGAAATATAAAATCAGGCAAAGACATCCCGATCGAAGAAAGAAATAGAATCGAGCTTATTTACGCGGGTTCAAAACAGACTGCGCCGCTTAGTTCAAAGGTTTACAATCCCGCGTTTGACGTTACTCCCCGCAGCCTGATATCCGCTATAATAACTGAAAAAGGTGTTTATGAAGTTAAAAGATTTAGGCGAATTTAATTTTATAAATAGGATTAATAGAACGATTAAATTATCCGGCCAGGTCATAAAAGGCATAGGCGACGACGCAGCTGTTTTAAAGTATACAAAAGATAAATACCTGCTTTTTACGACCGACATGCTCGTAGAAGGAAAGCATTTTCATAAATGCGACAAGGCCGGACTGGTAGGGGCCAAGGCCCTGTCTTGCAATGTAAGCGACATCGCTGCGATGGGAGGGGTTCCTAAATTTGCCGTTTGTTCAGTAGGTTTCCCCGGTTCCCTGGATTTAAAATATGCGGATGAATTATATGGGGGCATAAAAAAAATAGCGCAGAGGTTTGAAGTTGATTTAGTGGGCGGTGATACGGTCGGTTCCGGCAAGATAGTTATCAACATTGCCCTTATCGGGGAAGTAGAAAAAGAAAATTTAACGCTGAGAAGCGGCGCTAAAGAAAACGACGTTATATTTGTTACCGGCAATATAGGCGGTTCAATAAAGCTCAGGCATCTCAATTTTACTCCGCGGCTTAAAGAGGCAAGATTTTTAGTAAAGAATTTTAAGGTTAATTCAATGATAGACGTGTCTGACGCTCTCTTGGCTGATCTGGGGCATATATTAAAAGAAAGCAATAAAGGCGCGGCGATCTTCGAAAAAACAATACCTGTATCTAAATATGCGACAGGGTTTGATTCAGCTGTCAGGGACGGCGAGGATTTTGAATTGGTTTTTACGCTGTCTGAGCGCTACGCGGATAGATTAGAGGACACGTGGCCGTTCAGAACAAGGCTTTCTAAAATCGGCCGGGTATTGAACGGCCGCGAAGGCTTTTCTCTTGTAAAGAAAAGCGGAAAATCAGAAAAAATTAAACCCGCTGGCTTCACTCATTTCTAACAAGTTGACAAACTGACAATGTCACTTTGTCAACTTATGCAATGCGGGAATGAGATAAGGTTGTATGATAACAAATAGCGCTGAAGAAACAATGCTGATTGCAGAAAAACTGGCCAAGGGTTTGAAGCCGGGGGATATAATCGCGCTTTCAGGAGACATGGGGAGCGGTAAAACCACGTTTACAAAAGGCATTGGAAAAGGCCTTGGCGTGAAAGATTCAAAGCGTATAAATAGCCCGACATTTGTTTTAATAAAGGAATACAGCGGAAAGATTCCGCTGTATCACCTTGATTTATACAGGCTTGACACTTTGAAGGAAATAGAAAACCTGGCCGTAGAAGAATATATTTACGGAACCGGCGTTACTGTAATAGAATGGGCAGAGAAAATAAAATGCCTCTTGCCTGAAAAGCGCATACTTGTGAAATTCAAGGTAAAGGGCGGCACTAAAAGAGAGGTCGTAATTGAAGATTTTAGGGATTGACACAAGTTCGAAATTTTTGAACATTGCCTTAAGCGAAGATAAAGATATAATAAAAGAAGAATCTTATTTGCTGGACAGAAAACACGCAAGCCAGCTTGTGCCAAAAATAAAAGGGCTTCTAAGGAAAACCAGAGTGTCGATAAATAAGATAGATGCTTTTATAATAGGCCTTGGGCCGGGTTCGTTTACCGGCTTGAGAATAGGCGTCAGCGCGATAAAAGGTTTTGGCGCAGCTTCCGGAAAACCGTGCATCGGCGTGGCGAGCATGGATTCTATTGCCTGCAATGCAATAGAGAGCGATAAAGACATCGTCCCTATAATAGACGCAAAAAGGGGCCAGGTTTATTCCGCTATTTACCGAAGGAAAGGCGGCCTGGTTGTGAGATTATCAGATTACATGGTGCTGCCCATAGATAAGTTGATGGCCAAGATAAAAACGCAGGCCGTTTTCCTAGGCGACGGCGTGCCTCTTTACATGAATAATGTATTGAGGATAAATAAAAAAACAGTATTTTTAGAAGAACAATACTGGTATCCGGGCGCGGGAAATCTTATCAAGCTGGGTTTCTCAAGAGTCAAAAAAGCAAAAAAAACCAATATGAATAAACTTACGCCTTTATACCTGTATCCTGAAGATTGCCAGGTGAGAAAACCATGAGATTTTACAGGCCTACATTCGCAGAAAT
Source organism: Candidatus Omnitrophota bacterium (assembly GCA_020057645.1). Lineage (GTDB taxonomy): Bacteria > Omnitrophota > Gorgyraeia > Gorgyraeales > Gorgyraeaceae > UBA10183. The sequence goes on along the minus strand of JAGVFL010000082.1, from coordinate 4,888 downwards.
AGATCTGGGAGCTATCCGCCATAATTTGGAAATAGTGAACCATATTGTTAAGGACGATACAAAGATACTCGGGGTTGTAAAAGCAGACGCTTATGGCCATGGGATAAAGGAAGTCTCAAAGGCTATTGTTGATTATGTGGATTATTTTGGGGTTGCGTCTATTGACGAAGCAGCTGTCCTGCGCAGGATAGGGATAAAAAAGCATATACTTGTGATAGGCGCTATCCTGCCGGAGGAAACAGAAGGCGTTCTAAGGTTCAACGTGATACAGACGGTTTCCGATCTGGATGTGCCTAAAATGCTTTCTAAACTTGCCGGGGCAAAAAATAAAACAGTAAAAGTGCACGTGAAAATAGATACCGGCATGGGCCGTCTTGGATTTTGGCACGAAGAGGCAATAGGATTTATAAAAAAAATAGCGGGGTTGAAAAATATTGTCATAGACGGGATTTTTACGCATTTTCCGAACGCGGAAACCGACAAAATTTTTACGTATAACCAGATAAGAAATTTTAAGCGCCTTGTAGAAGATCTATGGGATAACAACATATACATACCTATAAAACACACCGCAAACAGCATGGGCCTCATAGATTTTAAGGATAGCCATATGAACATGGTAAGGCCCGGCCTCATGATGTACGGCATATATCCTAAAGAATGCCTTATGAAAAATATACTTTTAAAACCCGCGCTTACTTTAAGAACAAAGGTTACTTATCTGAAATCAATGCCTAAAGGCCGCAGCATAAGTTATGGCATGACTTATGTGACTCGTAAGCCTACAAAAATAGCTACGATACCTGTTGGCTATGGCGACGGATATTCAAGGCATTTTTCAAATAAAGCGCAGGTTTTAATAAATGGCAGCCGTTGTCCTGTAGTAGGCAGTGTTTGCATGGATATGTGCATGGTGGATGTAGGGCATTTAAAAAATCCAAAAGTAGGCGACGATGTAATCCTTATAGGCAGCCAGGCCAAAGAGACTATAAGGGCGGAAGAATTAGCCGGGATTATAAATACCATACCTTACGAGGTATTATGCAATATAGGCCAGCGTGTTCCGAGAATATACAAATAGGAGGAATTTATGTCTGAAGGCACTTTTTTGACGAGAGAAGGATGTGATAGGCTTAAAGAGGAATTAAAAATACTTAAGACCGTAAAACGCAAGGAAATAGCGAATGCCCTTGACAAGGCGAGGCAGCTCGGAGATTTGAGCGAAAACGCGGAATATGATTCCGCAAAACAGTCGCAGGCAATAAACGAAAAAAGGATCAGAGAGCTTGAGGAAAAGATTCTGACTGCCAGGATCATGGATAATAAAAGCACATCTTCGGATAAGGCGTATATAGGAGCTAAGTTAAAATTAATAGATATAGATTCAAAAGAAGATATAGATTACATGCTGGTGACCGAGGATGTGGCTGATTACGCGGAAGGCAAGATTTCCATTTCCTCTCCGGTTGGAAAGGCGCTTTTGGGCTGTAAAATCGGCGACATAGTTAATGTAAAGGTGCCAGCGGGGACTTTAAGATATAAAATTACCGGTATATCCAGATAATAGAATTGTGTTGAATTTTATTTGCCAAAATGAGATAATAAAAATTCAATGGCCATAGAGATTTTAAACCGGCCGAAGAAAAGGAGATGTCATGCGTATCAGGAATAATTGGTTTATTGCGGTAGCGGTTGTAGCGTTAACATTATCTTGCGTTGTTTCTTCGAATGCGGCTGCCCAAAAAGAAAGTTTTGCGGCAAAGGTTAACGGCGCCAAAATCAAAACATCTACGTTAGACGCGGCAGTCAATAATTACATAGAAAATCAGAAGATGTTCGGAGTTACCGTAAAGGATGAAGAAAAGGATAAATTAAAAAAAGATATCCTCAACGAACTCGTATCTGCGGAATTGCTGTACCAGGCAAGCCAGAAGGCAGATATAGGAGACCTGAGCAAAGAGGTTGACAGCCAGCTGGAAAATATTAAAAAAGGCTTTGGCGCTGATCAGGAATTTCAGAAGGTCTTGAAGGAAAGAGGTATAGAAATAAAAGACCTGAAGGAAGATATCAAGAAAGGCAGCTATATAAATGCGTACTTAGAAAAGGAGGTTTTTTCTAAATTAAGCCCTGTGACAGAAGATGAAAAGAAGCAGGAATATGAAACTAATAAAGATAAATTAAATGTCCCTGATGAAGTAAATGCGAGCCACATACTTATAAAAGTCGGGGAGAAGGCAACGCCGGAAGAAAAACAGAAGGCAAAGGAAAAGATAGAGGCATTAAGGGCCAGGGCGATGTCAGGCGAGGATTTTGTCAAGCTTGCTAAGGAAAACTCTGAAGACGCTTCATCCTCCAATGGCGGAGACCTAGGCTATTTCAAAAAAGGCGATATGGTGAAGCCTTTTGAAGATGCTGCTTTCGGCCTTGAAAAAGATCAGATAAGCCCTGCGATCGAGACTCAATTCGGCTATCATGTGATAAAGGTGACGGATAAGAAAGCCGCTCATACCTTAACATACGAGGAAGTTTCCGAAGACATAGCAAAGTTTTTACTTAACAAGCGCAAAAGGGATGAGGTAAATAAAACCGTAGATGCGTTAAGGAAAAACGCCAAGATAGAAATTTTTTAGTTTAAAGTAGAGGGTATTATGCGAAGCGATATTATTAAGAAAGGTGTTTCTAAAGCAGGTAATAGAGCTCTTCTATACGCTACAGGAGTGTGCTGCAGCGATCTTAAAAAACCTTTTATAGGCATAGCGTCCAGTTTTACGGATCTTATACCGGGCCATATGCACATGCGGACGCTGGAACGCTCTATTGAAAACGGGATTTACGCCGGCGGAGGAAAGCCGTTTGTTTTCGGAATACCCGGTATATGCGACGGCATCGCGATGGGCCATTCAGGCATGAGATATTCTCTTGCGTCAAGGGAACTGATAGCGGATATGGTAGAAACAATCGCAGGAGCGTCTTCGCTCGACGGCCTTGTGCTTTTAACCAATTGCGACAAGATTACCCCGGGCATGTTGATGGCAAGCGCGAGAGTGAACATACCAACCATTATTGTCACAGCCGGCCCGATGCTGACAGGGCATTATAAAGGAAGGCGTCTGGATCTCGTAAGGGATACGTTCGAGGCTGTTGGTAAATTTAAGAAAGGCGAGATTTCAAAAGAAGACATGGATGAGCTTGAGATGAACGCGTGCCCGGGCCCTGGTTCGTGCCAGGGACTTTTTACAGCCAATACAATGAGCTGCATTACCGAAACAATGGGCATGTCTTTAATCGGATGCGCCACGTCTCTCGCAGTATCCAGCAAGAAAATGAGGATAGCTTTTGAGAGCGGAAAGAGGATAATCGAGCTTGTTTCAAGAAATGTAAAACCGCGCTCTATTATGAATAAAAAAGCGTTTCTGAACGCAATAATGGTGGATATGGCGCTCGGCGGATCTACAAATACGGTTTTGCATCTTATAGCCATAGCCAGGGAAGCCGGGATTTCATTGCCGCTCGATGTATTTGACAAGATAAGCAGGGCTACTCCTAAGATATCCGACTTAAGGCCCGAAGGAGAATATTTCCTGGAAGATCTGGAAGATGCGGGAGGAATACCCGGTGTTTTAAAAAGGCTTGAGACAAAATTAAACGATAACCCTACTGTGAGCGGTTTATCCATAAAAGAAATCGCAAGGCTCAGTAAAGTTTCTGACGAAGAGGTTATAAGGCCTTTGGATAATCCTTATAAAGCAGAAGGCGGCATCGCTATCTTAAAAGGTAATATCGCCCCTGAAGGCTGCGTTGTAAAGCAGGGCGCGGTGAGCGAAGAGGCGATGTTTTTTCAAGGCAGCGCAAAGGTTTTTAATTCTGAGGAAGAGTCAATGAGCGCCATCCTAAGCGGGAAAATTAAAAAAGGCGACGTGATTGTAATAAGATATGAGGGTCCGGCCGGAGGCCCGGGCATGAGAGAAATGCTTTCTCCCACGTCAGCAATAGTGGGCATGGGTTTATCCAATGACGTGGCGCTTGTTACGGACGGAAGATTTTCCGGAGGCACAAGAGGCCCTTGTATAGGCCATGTTTCTCCCGAAGCCAGTAAAGGCGGCCCCATAGCTGTAATCAAAGATAAAGATATCATTACAATAGATATAAAAAATAGGTGCATAGATGCGGACTTGCCGGCTTCTGAGATAGAAAGACGTCTTAAAAAATGGAAGGCCCCGAAGTCAAGAGTTACGAGCGGCTGGCTTTCAAGATACAGCCGCATGGTCTCGTCTCCGTCTAAAGGCGCGATATTAGAATAAATCATGAAACTGACAGGCGCAAAAATATTAATAGAATCTTTAAAAAGAGAAGGCGTTGAAGTAATATTCGGCTATCCCGGCGGCCAGGTCCTGCCTATATTTGATGCCTTATACGACGCTGACATAAAATTTATATTGACCAGGCACGAACAGGGCGCTGCTCACGCGGCAGACGGATACAGCCGAGCGACAGGAAGAGTCGGGGTGTGTCTTGCAACCTCAGGGCCGGGGGCTACAAATCTTACTACCGGCATTGCTAACGCATACATGGATTCTATCCCGATGATAGCAATTACCGGACAGGTGAAGTCGTTTCTTATCGGGAATGACGCGTTTCAGGAAGCGGATATTACAGGCGTTACGCGGTCTATAACAAAGCATAATTATTTAGTTAAAGACGTTAAAGGCCTCGCGCAGACTATCCGCGAGGCATTTTATATCGCTTCTAGCGGAAGGCCCGGGCCGGTTTTGATCGATATACCTTCGGATATCCGACAACAGGAAACAGAATTTATATGGCCCGAGAAAATAGACATCAGAAGCTATAAGCCGACTTGTTTTGGCCATCCCGGGCAGATTAAAAAGGC
>JAGVFL010000162.1 GCA_020057645.1 Candidatus Omnitrophota bacterium | reverse complement strand
TGGGATTGAGCTTCTCTTTCTTCTTTTTTCCTGGCTTCTTCTGATTTCTGGGATTCTTTTTGTTGCTGTTCTTCTTTCTTGGGCTGCTCTTTTAGCTTTTTCTTTATAAATTCTATGTTATATTTCGCGTCTTCATCCTTTGGATTTATATTCAGGCATCTTTTATAATCCTCTATCGCCTCGGGTAATTTCCCCATCCTGTAATGCGTATTTCCTATATTATAATACGCCTTTGCCTGAAGTTCACTATCTTTTGAATCCAAAGACTTTTCATATTCCTTTACGGCATCTTTATATTTCTTCTGCTGATGAAGGCCGCTGCCTATATTATAATGAAGCTTGTCGCTGTCGGGATTTTCGATCTGCGCGTCGCGCCATTTGGACAGCGCCTCGTCAACCCTGCCTTCTTTGTAAAGCATATTGCCCTCTTTATTCTTTGAAGCAAGCGAATCTCCCCATACCCATCCTAACGTAGAAATATAGAATAAAAATATCAATAACAGCTTCATTTCTTTTTCCTATCTCCTATGATAAATTCAACGCACAGCAATATGAAAGCGATCCCAAGAAAATATTGAAATCTATCTTCATACTGCGTAAAGAGCCTGTTTGAAAGCTCTTTTTTTTCCATCTTGCTTATCTCGTCATAAATTTTATCAAGCTCAAATTCATTGGCCGTCGCATGGTAATATTTACCGTCTGTGATCAAAGCTATTTTCTGCAGCATGGCTTCATTCAGCTTTGTCATCACAACTTCTCCGTTTTTATCCTTTTTATACTCCTTTATCTTGCCGGTTTCATCCAATACGGGTATTGGCTCTCCTTTGCTGGTGCCTATGCCTATTGTATAGATTATAATACCTTCTTTTTTGGCTTCATTCGCAGCATCTGCGGGGTTTGTGTCATGGTCCTCTCCGTCTGTCAAAAGTATAAGGACCTTGTGCTTTCTTTCTTTTTTAGTGAATCCTTCCGCAGCTTTCTTTATCGCGTCCCCTATGGCTGTGCCGGGCCTCGGCATCATGCCGGGCTCTATTATACTTAAAAACATTTTTGCGGCGGAGTAATCAAGCGTGAGCGGGCATTGCACGAAACTATCGCCCGCAAAGGTAAGTATGCCTGCCCTGTCACCTTTTAATTTATCTATAAGAGAGCTGATTTCCAGTTTTGCTTTTTCCAGACGGTTAGGCTTTATGTCCTCGGCAAGCATGCTTGAAGACGTATCAACGGCTATCATGATATCCACCCCGTAACGCTTGGTCATGGTAAGGCGAGCGCCTATCTGAGGCCTGGCTAAAGCCAGAATCAAAAAACTTAAAGCAATAATTATTAAAACTTTTCTTACCCTTTCTTTAATAAGGCTTTTGGAAAAGGAAAGCTTTTCCATAAGAGCAATATCTCCGAATTTCTCTATCTTTTTTCTCTTGGTTATCCCGGCTAATATAAAAAATGCAATCGCTGCCGGAATTAATAAAAGAAAATTTAGATATACCGGCAATCCCCAATGCATTTAGCACCTCTGAAATAACATACTCGTCGTTCGTCGCTCGTGAATCGTAACGAACAACTACGAACCACGAATCACGAACGACGAGCGACGAAACTACGGTATCTTTCTAAACAACGTATTCCCCAGTATTATTTCTAAAATCAATAACAAAAATCCCGGCAACATAAAAACCCCCGCCAGTTCCGTATAGTTAGCGTATTCCTTTGTTTCTATTTTTGTTTTTTCAAGCCGGCCTATTGTCTTATAAATTTCCGCCAATCCTTCTTTATCCTTTGCCCTGAAATACAACCCGCCTGTTTCGTCCGCTATGTTTTTAAGAAGCGTTTCGTCTATTTCTGTATCAATGCGCACGTATCTTTTACCGAATATAGGGTCTTCTACGGGATACATGGCTCCGCCGGGCTTTCCCGCTCCTATCGTGTATATCCTTATGCCAAGCGCCTTGGCTGCCTTAGAAGCTGTCAGGGGATCTATCTTCCCGGCATTATTAACGCCGTCTGTCAAAAGCGCTATGATTTTGGTTTTTACGGCGGAATCCCTGAGTCTGTTTACAGCGTTAGTTATCGCCATGCCTATAGCAGTGCCGTCTTCTATCATGCCTATGTCCACTTTATCCAGGAGTTCCAGAAGCGTTCCATAATCAAGCGTGAGCGGGCACTGCGTAAAACTGTATCTCGAAAATACAACAAGGCCTATCCTGTCATTACGCCTGGATTTTATAAAATCCCTCAGGACATCCTTTGCGGCGCCTAGCCTGTTCTGAGGCGCAAAATCTTCCGCCTTCATGCTGCCGGAAATATCAAGAGTAAGCATGATATCGATGCCCTCTGTTATGATCTCTTCTTCTTTCTGGCCTGCCTGAGGCCTGGCAAGCGCCAGGATAAAAATAAAAATAGCCAGCATCCTCAGTATCATCGGCGTGCGCCTGTATTTTACGCGGAAACCCGGCCTGATATTTTTAGGGATAGAGATGTCTGAAAAAATAATGCTTGCTTCGCGCGTCTTGGCGCGCCGGAAATAATCCCAGATCAACAGCGGGATGATGCCGAGTAATATCAGAAATATAGGATTTGCGAATCTCATGATATGATCTTAGGCGTAGTTATATCTATAATCTCTTCCGCTTTTTTATAAATTTCTTCCGTCTCTTTCTGATCAGGCGTATATTTCGCGAATTTCACCATATCGCAGTCTTCAAGAAAATAATTTATCTTATCTACATGCGAACGTTCTATCCTTTTTGACTTCATTTCCTGAAAAAGTTCCAATGTAGTCCTATCCATAGAAAATATCCCATATCTATTCTCTATATAAGTCCTGATAATATCTGAAAGCCTTATATAATATTCCTTGATCAGCCCTTTTTCTATAAGTCTCATTTCCCTGAGGGCCTTCAAGGCATCTCTTGCGATTTCTTCCGCAGATTTTGGAGGCAACGCGGGTTTTTCTTCTTTTCCTCTTTTCTTTCTAAAATATATTAACGCCGTTACAGCAAGCGCTGCTAAAATCAAAATAACAACTGGCAATACCGGAAACTCTCCGCTTATATCCACGATATCCTTTAACGGCCTTATGTCATTATTCATATGCCTATCTCTAATATTTTTTTACTGCTGGTTTCGCTACCTGAATCTTTTGGCCCGCATCCTGAAAAAAAGTATCAACGGCTTTATATAGGGCCTATCTGTAGATATGTCTATCGAATCAAGGCCCATGGCCCTGAATGCCTTGTTTCTGCTGTCCACGAAAGACGATCTTTTCTTCGCAAGTTCCTTCTTCAACAACCCATCGCCCGTGTCCAGGAACAAAACCTCTCCTGTCTCCGCATCTTCAAATTCCGCAAGGCCCATGTCAGGGAGATCTTTCTCTCTTGGGTCGGATATGGAGATGCCTACGATATCGTGCCGTTTATTCAGAATCCTGAGACGTTTTTCATAATCAGTGTCCATGAAATCGGAAATAAGAAATACGACCGAGCGTTTTTTTAAAACCTTTCCCAGATATTCCAGGGCTGAATTTATAGATGTCTTTCTGGATCCCGGCTTATAATACAAAAGCTCCCTTATCACCCTTAATACGTGCGGCCTGCCTTTTTTAGGAGGGATGAATTTTTCAATCTTATCGGTAAATAATAATAGCCCTATCTTGTCGTTATTTTTTATCGCGCTGAAAGAAAGCACTGCCCCTATCTCAGCCATCAATTCTATTTTCATTTTATTCCTGGTGCCGAAATTCCCTGAGCCGCTGATGTCCGCCATGATTATTACCGTGAGCTCTCTCTCTTCTATGAACTTTTTAACGTATGGATGGCCTGCCCTGGCAGTGACGTTCCAGTCAATAGAGCATATATCGTCTCCCGGAATATATTCCCTTACTTCATGAAACTCCATGCCCCTGCCTTTGAATATAGACTCGTATTCTCCGGCAAAGACATCGTTCACAAGTCTTCCGGTTCTTATTTCAATCTGCCTTACTTTTTTTAGGATTTCTTTCGGGATCATGGAACTTCTATTTCATCAAATACTTTCTTTACAATATCTTCGCTCGTCATCTCTTCCGCTTCTGCTTCGTACGTAAGGATAACGCGATGCCTTAAAATATCCATGCCGACTGCCTTTATATCCTCGGGCGTCACGTATCCTCTCCCGCGGATAAACGCGTGGGCTTTAGAAGCTATATTAAGGTATATAGAAGCCCTTGGAGACGCGCCGTAGGCGATAAAATTCTTTATGTCCAGCTTATACGCCTCAGGGGTGCGGGTCGCGTAAACAATGTTCACTATGTAGTCCTTGACCTTATCGTCCATGTATATCTGATTTACGATATCCCTTGCCTTTATGATATCCTGCGGAGAAACAACGGCTTTTACTTCGCTGGGATTATGGCCTGCCATGCGCTCCATGATTTCTTTTTCTTCTTTTTTATCAGGGTAATCTATTTTTATTTTTAACATGAATCTGTCGATCTGCGCCTCGGGCAAAGGATAAGTGCCTTCCTGCTCTATCGGGTTCTGGGTGGCCAGAACCAGGAAAGGTTCTTCGAGAGGGAACGTATTATCTCCTATGGTAACCTGCCTCTCCTGCATTGCTTCCAAAAGCGCGCTCTGCACTTTGGCGGGAGCCCTGTTTATCTCATCCGCGAGTATAAGGTTTGAAAATATGGGCCCTTTTTTGGTTGTAAATGCTCCGTCTTTTGGATTGTAAACAAGCGTCCCTATTAAATCTGCCGGCAATAAATCAGGCGTAAATTGAATGCGCTGGAATTTTGTCTGCACGCACTTTGAAAGGGTTTTTACCGCGAGCGTCTTTGCCAGGCCAGGCACGCCTTCTATTAATATGTGGCCGTTTGCGAGGATAGCTATGAGCAGCCTTTCCACGAGATAACGCTGCCCGACTATTACCTTGGATAACTCCTGCGTGATTTCCTGGATAAATAAACCCGCTTCTTTGACTTTTTCGTTTATCTGTCTTATGTCCTGGCCGTACTTAGGATTAAAATCAGTCATGGCTGCCTCTCAAATTTTGTGAAGCAAAATTTGATCCCGAGCCGCCATTGCACTCGCAAATATGCGGCGAGGGACATTTTATTTTATATCGTCATACTCTCTAATCTCTTTACCCTTTCTCCTATAGGCGGATGCGTGCTGAAAAGCGCTGCGATCGCGCTGGCCCTTAAAGGATTTACTATGAATAAATGCGCAGTGGCCTGATTCGCATCCATAGGATGAACCTTATTCCCTTTTTCCAATTTTAAAAGCGCGTGGCTGAGCCCGATCGGAGTGCCTGCTATCTGAGCTCCTCTTTTATCAGCAGCGTATTCCCTGGACCTGGATATTGCAAGCTGTATAAGCATGGCCGCTATAGGAGCTACTATTAACATGACTAAAACCCCTATCCCGTTTCCTTCTCTGTCCCTGCTTCCCCTGCCGCCGAATATAGCTGCCCATCTCGCCCAATTAGCCATCATTGTAATCGCGCCTGCAATTGTAGCCGCTACAGTCATTATCAATGTGTCTCTATTTTTTATATGAGAAAGCTCGTGCGCTATGACCCCTTTTAATTCTTCTCTATCCAGGATATTTAGTATGCCTTGCGTAACACATACTGCCGCATGTTTCGGAGACCTGCCTGTAGCAAAAGCGTTAGGGCCGTCCTGCGGCGCTATATACACCTTAGGCATGGGTATTTTAGCGGCTGTTGCAAGTTCCTTCACTATATTATAGATTTCAGGCACTTCGTTTATATCCGCTTCCTTGGCTTTATACATCATAAGCACGATCTTATCGCTAAACCAGTACGATAGCATATTCATTATAAAGGCAAATATAAACGCGTAGACTGCGCCTTGCTGGCCTCCGAAATAACCGCCTACCAGCACGAAAATCATGGTCAAAACCACCAATAATAATCCTGTTTTAAAGTAATTCATAGATACGGCCTCCTTGAGCGCGCGATACAAATGAAGAGAGCCCCGATGCTAAAGGGCTCTTCTTCTATTAACTTTATCCTGTTAGAGTATTACTTTTTATCTTCTTTATTTTTTGGTTCTTCTTTTTTTGCCTGCATGCAGTCTTTTATTTCGCTGATGCCTGCAAAAAGAGCTGCGAGACCGCCTAAGATCAATATAGGCGGAACTGAACCTTTAAGCAATATTACAAAGCTATACCACCAGGTCATAAGCCCCCATGCGCCTAGAATAATGCTTATTAGTCCGCCGAGCACTGTTATATATTTTCCCATTTCTATCCCTCCTTTTTCCTGTTTCAATTATATTATTTTATACCATTTAAAGTCTATCTTGTCAATACCTTTATAAATATTTGCTGAGGTTGGCCCATGTCTTTTGCCCGACTACCCCGTCGGGAACAAGGCCTTTTGACTTCTGAAAATCCTTTATTGCCTGCCTTGTCCTCGGCCCCATTTTTCCGTCAAACGAGCCGGGATCGAAACCTGCATTCTTCAAGGCAGTCTGGATCTCTTTTGTGGTAGGCCTGAACTCTGCCTTGGATGAGTCTTTCTGCCTGGCCTCTTTTGTTGACTTAAGCGCGTAATTTTTCTTGGATTCAAGTATCTCCTTCGTCCTTCTTAGATCTTCCAGCTGGGTCAAAGTAATTTTATCTATATAACCTGTGCTCTTAAGGCCTATTGATTCCTGGAACGCCTTTATGGCATCGCGGGTCTCTTTTCCCATCCTGCCGTCCATATTCCCGGGCTCGTAACCGTCGCCTTTCAATATAACCTGCACCTCTTCTATTTTTGGATTCAGGATATCAGTACTTCCTACGAGCTTTTCCTCTTCCCTTTGATACTGAACTGACTTGGGAACTATATTGCATCCATAAAAAGACAATAGCGCCAATATAGATACAATGATATAACCTTTGTTTCTCATATGCATTCCCCCTTTGGTTTTGTTATTATACCAAAAAATCAATGTAAAGTGAAGATTTTAGTGGTAAAATTATTCTAGCAGGAAAACTATATGCCAAAACTGACAATAACTCAAATCATCCCTAATAAACTTTGTCTTTCGTGCGACGTGTGCTGCAGGTTCATCGATGATAACGCTTCTCTCGCGCCGATCTTTCTGCCGGGCGAAATAATCCCGAAGGTAAAGCCGCATCTTGATAAATCATGCCGCGTGAAATTGCAGCCCTTTCAAGACATTCACGCCTGCCAATTTTTTAACGCAGGGAAAAATAAATGCTCTATTTATTCAAAAAGGCCTTTTGACTGCAGGCTTTACCCTTTTGCTATAATGTTTGACGAAAACCGCAAAAAGATTATCCTGGGCATAGATAAAAAATGCCCGTTCAGCGTAAAGGCCGGAAACGAAGCCCTGATAAAAAATTATTTCCACTACCTCAGCGATCTATTGGAAAAAAAAGAAATCGCTTCCATGATAGCTGAAAACCCTTTGTTTATAGGCGATTTTCAGTACGATGTAATACAGTTTTCCTACTTGGACACGCTTGCAAAGCTGGTCATCAATAACCCGGAGAAAAACGGGTTCAGCGCTATTTCGTTAAAGGACAAGGACGTATTTGATAAGTTTTTTAAAAAAATAGAAAACCCTGACTCCGGCCGGAATTTTGTGAATCTGTTTATCTGGAAAGAAAAAAACCCTGTCTGGTGGAAGCAAAAAAACGAAGACCCTGAAATACTGTTCGAGATGGATTCCGGCTATATAGATTTTAATTCTCTCAAAAAATTTCCGGATTACGTATACCTCAGAAAAGACCTGGCAGATCTCAAGGGCAATAGATATAAACACAAAAGAGCGAGCTGCAACTATTTCTCAAAAAAATATAAGTTTCAATACTTGCCGTACAAGCAGGACATGAAAAACGACTGCCTTAAGCTATTTTCGAAATGGGCTTCTGCAAGAAAACAAAAATTCCAGGACCTTTACTATCATAAACTTTTAGAAGACAGCTTTTCCGCTCATAAGCTGGCAATAGAAAATTTCAAGACCCTGGAATTGACAGGCCGGGTCATAAAGATCAGGAATAAAATCGCTGCTTATACCTTTGGGTTCGAATTAAAGGAAGATACGTTCTGCGTGCTCCTGGAGGTTTGCGATTTGAAGTTTAAGGGCATTTCAGAGTTTATTTTCAGGGAATTCTGCGGAGAATTAACAGGCTATAAATATATAAATACCATGGACGACTCAGGCCTTGAAAACCTGCGGATATCAAAACTATCTTATCACCCGATTATAACTTCTTGAGCCGCAAAAGAAACTTCTCGTAAACCTCAAAATCTCTACGAATGCCTATTTTAACAACCAGAACCTCTATCTTATCTTTTAAGATTCTATATATTACCCTAAAATCTCCGATTCTCAATCTCCAATAGCCGTGCAGTTCTCCGGAAAGGGCCTTGCCATACGCTTCAGGATTAATACTCAGCTTTTTTACTATATGCCTGAGAATCTGTCTCTGATTTTCAGGATCTATTTTTTTGAAATCTTCTCTCAATACCAATGGATGGAATTTAATAGCCCACATCAGCGCAGTCTCATCTTTTTCGATACTTCCTGTAACGACAGGTATTTTGCCTTAGGCAAAGACTTCTCCCTTTCTTTGGCTAAATGGCCAAGCGCATTATCTTCAATCCATTCAAAAAGCTCTTCCATTTCTTCATATTTTTTCAGAGATAGAAGTACCGCGATGGGCTTATTGCGCTTTTCAATAATCACCTTGCGGCTCTTCAGCTCATTAAAAATCTCCTCCGCCTTTGTGCGAAATTCCGATATCCCTACCAATGCCGAATCCTCTTTCACTATAACCATATCCTCCACCTCCTCCCTAATAAGAGCATACCATATGTCTATTGAATTGTCAATTTAATGTAACATTTAATTTTCAGGGAATTCTGCGGAGAATTGACAAACTATAAATATATAAATACCATGGACGACTCAGGCATGGAGAATCT
>JAGVFL010000022.1 GCA_020057645.1 Candidatus Omnitrophota bacterium | reverse complement strand
CGGGAATAAAAGATCGCAGGGGTTTTAACTACAAGGGTAGAGGGAGGTTTTTAAACTATAAGCTTCCATTTGACGGCTTTAATGATAAACCTGTCGCTGAATATTATTTAGATTTACTTTATCTTAATAAGATTGCTTCGCTTACTCCGTTCGCTCGCAATGACATAAAAAAACGTCATTGCGAGGAGCCTCGAAGAGGCGACGAAGCAATCTCAACAATTTTAGTCACAACAAACGAAGACAAAGCTTATATAGATACTTTTTTAACCCAATCGGGCGTTAAAAATAGTGACATTCTGATTGGCATTGCTCCAGGCGGCGGTATGAGCTTTGGCCCGAAGAACCAGGATAGGCGCAGATGGCCTGCTGAGAAATTCGCTGAATTGGCAGATAGGATTAATGCGAAAATAGTTTTAATCTGGGGCCCGGGGGAAGAAACTCTAATTAAAGAAATAGCATCCCTGATGAAACAAAAACCATTACTGGCACCAGCTACCAAAATAAGAAAAATGGCAGAGCTGTGTAAGAGATGCAAGCTGGTTATTTGCAGCGAAGGCGGGCCTCTTCATATAGCCAATAGCCAGGGCGTCAAGACGATATCTATATTCGGGCCTGTAGATGAGAAAGTCTACGGTCCGTATCCAAAAACCAAAAAAAACATAATCATAACTTCAAATGCAGATTGCAGGCCGTGTTATAAGAAATTTAAATTACCGGAATGCGATGATAAGAAATGTTTGATAGACATTTCTGTTGATGAGGTTTATAACGCTATAAATTTATAAAAGGCGGTTCTATGACAGACTTGAAAGATAAGAAAAGAGAAAGTTTATCAGCTGTTTTAATGGTAAAAAATGGAGAGAAGAGAATAAAAGATTGCCTGGAGAGCGTGAAATGGGCTGATGAGATAATAGTCGTTGATGGCATGAGCACGGATAAAACTGTAGATATAAGCAAAGGATATACTACTCTGGAGGCAGAAGAACTTGTTGCGAAAAGGGGTGTGATAAGCGAAAAAGAGTTGCGCAGGCATTTGGTTATCAAGCCGCTAAAATTTTTCTGGAAAACTTATGTTAGGAAAAAAGCGTATAAAGAAGGTTTTTATGGCCTGGTTTTTGCGATATATTTTTCTTTTTATGATTTTTTAAGATGGGCAAAATATTGGCAGATAGTAAGGGCTGAATACGAAAAAAAGAAAGGATAATAATGAAAATAGATACATTTACACTTAAAAGGCAATATGACGAGATAAAAGATGAGCTAAAAGGCCCCATAGAAAAGGTTATGCAGCAGGGAGCGTTTATACTAGGTGAAGAAGTGGGTTTTTTTGAAAAGGAGTTTGCCTCATATTGTGGCGCTAAATACGGCATAGGCGTGAATTCCGGGACAGACGCTTTATTTCTGGCATGCCTTGCCTGCGGCATTGGAAAAGGCGATGAAGTAATAACCCCGACTTATACTTACATAGCTACAAGTTTCGGAATTTCTATAGCAGGTGCAACGCCTGTTTTTGTGGATACAGAGGAAAAGACCTATGGTATCGATGTCACTAAAATAGAAAAAGCTATTACTAAGAAAACAAAAGCGATATTATTGGTCCATCTCTATGGCCATCCAGCTGATATGGATCTTATAATGCAGATTGCTAAGAAACATAAACTAAAAGTTATAGAAGATTGCGCACAGGCGCACGGCGCACTTTATAAAGATAAAAAAGTCGGCAGTTTTGGAGATGCGGCGTGTTTCTCATTTTATCCCACCAAAAATCTGGGGGCTTTCGGAGATGGCGGGATGATACTAACTAGCTCTGAAGAAATCAGGGACAAGGCGCTTCTTCTCAGGGACTACGGAAGAAAAGGCAGATATGAGAATATAATAAAAGGCTATAACTCCCGGCTTGATACCCTGCAGGCAGCGATACTCAGAGTAAAGCTTAAGCACCTAGACGAGTGGAATGAAAAACGCAGAAAAAACGCCAGTCTGTATACTAAATTATTTAGAGAAGTTAAGCTTGATATAATTCTTCCTTATGAAGCGGAATACGCGAAACATGTTTATCATCAATATACAGTTAGAGTTAAAAATAGAACAGAGGTTATGGAAAAATTAACTGATAAAGGTATAAATCCTTTGATTCATTATCCCATACCGGTACATCTGCAGGAATGTTATAAAGAGCTTAATTATAAAAAAGGCGCTTTCCCTGTAGCAGAAAAATGCTGCGAAGAAATTATGAGTCTTCCCATGTATCCTGAACTGACAGAAGAAGAAATCAGATATGTGGTAGATGTAATAAATAATATAGTGGAGTAGCGGAGCAAAGCTCCGCGCAACAAATATGAAATTACTAATCATCGGCGCTTCCGGAGTTCTAGGAAGCAGGCTGTATAACGATACAATCAAAAAGAAATGGAATGTCATGGGGACGTATTGTTCTCATGAGTGCGCTGGCTTATCTTATCTGGATGTAAGAGATAATAATAGCCTTGAAAAGGTATTTAATTTTTTCAGGCCGGAATTCGTAGTGATGGCAGGCGGCATTACAGATGTAGATCTATGTACGCTAAAACCAAAGTTAGCCGGGGATGTAAATATAAAAGGTACGATGAATCTAGTAAAAAAGATAAAAGAGCATGGCGCAAGATTAGTGTATGTTTCAACTGATTATGTATTTGACGGCGAAAACGGGCCGTATGCGGAGACAGATAAGCCTAATCCTATAAATAAGTATGGCGAGACTAAGCTGGAAGCTGAAAATATTATCAGAAGTAAGCTTAAAGATTATTTAATAGTCCGCACAGCCCAGCTTTATGGAGTAGCGGAGCGAAGCTCCGCGCCTACACGTCATTGCGAGAAGGCCGAAGGCCGCCGAAGCAATCTCTATATATATCCTGGAGTAGCGGAGCGAAGCTCCGCGCAAAAGCATAATGGAGTAGCGGAGCGAAGCTCCGCGCCAACCAAGAATTTCGCAATAAAAATAATCCACAATAT
>JAGVFL010000058.1 GCA_020057645.1 Candidatus Omnitrophota bacterium | reverse complement strand
GCAGGATTTCAGCGTAAATAGATTTTTAAAAATTACCAAGAAGGATATAGAGGAAAGATACAGAAAATTCAAACAGCTGATAAATATTTAAATTTTGAGTGTTGTGTTTGTGTGGAATTTTATAATTCCACACAAACAACTGGGGGAGTTTGAGGGGGTGCAGGCACCCCCTCGAGGGGTAACAGTGAAGCAATGCGACAATAGGAGCATTGCGTAGCGCCATAGGGGCGTTAGCCCCTTTGGACAAGTTATGAGGAGCGAAGCGACGAAATAACTTGTGCGGGTGTAGTTCAATGGTAGAACACGAGCTTCCCAAGCTCGCAGCGTGGGTTCGATTCCCATCACCCGCTCCAAGACATGTAAGCGTAGGGAATCGAAGTGAGTCCGCTAGATGCGACAGATAGGAGCATCTGTTTAGCGGACGAGTGGCCGACCCGAAGCGACCGAGGACGTAATGTCTGAGGAAGTGCCGAGGCCTCCGGACGAGGCCGAAGCGGAGGGCGCCGATTCCCATCACCCGCTCCATGAACCACTCGCTAGGCTATCCGCAAGGGGTTAAGTATCCGCTCGGGTTCATGGCAGGCCATTTCGCTTGCTTGCCCTGTACCCGAACGAAGTGAGTGGTACAGGGGGTTCATGGCAGGCCATATTTGGCGAGTGGTTTATGAGCCCTGCACCGGAGCGAAATAGATAGCAGTAAAACGGAGGGCTTAGCGACTGGTACAGGGCCAGAACTAAGAACGACCTATGCCAAACGATAGAGAAGAAATCTTAAATACGCTCATACACAGGGTAAATTCCTTTGCTGACGGATACAGGCAGAATATAGCCATATTCGGAGAACCGTGCATAGGCAAAACAACCCTGATAAAGAGTCTTTTTTCGTCGGAATCTCTGAAAAAAGACAGCATTATCCCTGCGTATCTGGAAATAAAAATAGAGCCTTTTGAATTCTGCGCTAAAAGATTCATAAAATCTATATTGTCTCAGGTTGTGAAATCAGACCCCCTGCTTACCGCGCCTCAAGACGCAGTTCTTCTGATAGAAGACCTGACAAGAGATTATCCCAAGACTGCCCAGATTTGCATAAGGGTTCTTCAGGACATAGAAAGATCCAAATTAGACGAAGCGTTTTCGTTTATGCTGGATATACCTTCCGTGCTGTCCGAGGAAACCAAAAAACGCTGCGTCCTCATACTTGACGAATTTCACAACCTGGATAATTTCATGCTAAAAAATCCGTTCGGCACGATTGCAAAAAAGATAATGACGCAGAAAGATACGATGTATATGCTGGTAAGCTCCAGGACGACATTGTCTCTCCGCATGGTTAATGAAAAATTAGCCCTTTTATTCGGTAATTTTGAGAAATTTTTCTTAAAACCGCTTGATGCGGCTAGCGGCAGAATATTTCTGCAAAATAACATAAAAGGCGTAATGCTGCCTCAAATTTACCTGGATTTTATATCTTCATTTACGGGCAACAGGCCTTTTTACATGCAGGCTATATGCGACGAGATCGAAAGGGCTGTATTTTCCAAAAGGATATCGCAGGAGAATCATCCGAATCTGATAGAGCATTCGTTCATAGAAGCGTTTTTCAAAAGAAACGGTATTTTGAACCAATATTTTTATAATCTTCTTTTTAAGATATCGGAAGGCAAGCTATTGTCAAGATCCATATCAGTCCTGATCGCGCTTTCTTCTGAAAACAAAAAACAGAGCGATATCGCAAAAACCGCTAAATTACAGCCGGGAGATGTATCGAAAATATTAAACGCCATGATTGAATTGGACATCATTGCGCGCAACGGCGCTTTTTACAGGTTCACTGACAGGCTATTCAGGTTCTGGCTTAAATCCGTATACATGAAAAGGATTTCTTCTTTCAGCATGGATGATCGCATGGAAGAATCGGCTTTTAGAAAGGACGTGTCCAGCAGGTTTAGCGTATTTGCTCTGGAATTTGAAAAAGAGCTTTCTTCCAGGATCATAGAGCTCTTTAAGCTGTTTAAAAATGACGTAATACAGCTGAACGGTAAAAAACATAAGTTCATATCTTTTACAAACGTGGAAAAATTTGAGGATCAGGACAAGAATCACGCCGCTATACTGGCAACAAACGGAAGGCAGAAATGGCTGTTCACGATTAAAAAAGAGAATATAACAGAAAATGACATGCTGGATATAATAAAAAATAGCCGGGAACAAAAGAAAAATGCCAGGATTAACAGGCATGTCGTCATAGCCTTTTCCGGCGTGAATGAAAACGCGTATCTTATGGCAAAAGAAGCGAAATTCTGGACGTGGAGCGCGGAAGATTTAAACGTGCTGATGGAATTGTATGGTAAACCACATCTATCATGTTAATATTTGTAGGGAACGGTTTAAAACCGTTCCCTACAACCTTATATAATGAGAATAGGTATAATATCAGACACGCATTTATCCCGCGGCAATTGCGAACTGCCCGCAAAACTAGTCAAAGAGCTCAAAAAGTGCAACCTTATAATTCATGCGGGGGACCTGGTGGATATCGGCGTATTGGACCTGCTTAACAAGATATCAAAGGTGCATGCCGTGCGCGGCAACATGGACTGCAATAACGTGAGTTCAAAGCTGGGAGTCAAGGAAATCCTTAACATAGAAGGCAAAAAAATATGCGTCATGCACGGATACGGCCATCCGGACAACTTGGTTAATATTTTAAAAAATGAATTTTTTTCAGAAAAACCGGATATAATAATATTCGGGCATTCTCACGTGCCGAAAAATGAGTACATAGACGGCGTCCTTTTCTTTAATCCTGGGAGCGCCACTGATACCGTATTTGCGCCATACCGTTCTTACGGCACGATAGAAATAAGTAAAGACGGCGGTATAAAAGCGGATATACACAAACTATAAGTTATGGATAAATTATGGGCTCCATGGCGGAGCGTATTTATAAAAATTAGAAAAATAAAAGGCTGCATATTCTGCATTAAAGGCAAAAAGGATAAAGATCTTTTTATCATCAAGAGGTCCGAGTATTCTTTTGCTATGCTGAACATATATCCGTATAATAACGGCCATATAATGGTGTCGCCCTTCAGGCACGTAAAAGATTTAAAAGGATTGAATGATAAGGAGCTTCTGGATATAATAAAGCTTGCAAGAGACATGCAGTTATTGCTTGAAAAAAAGCTGAAACCGCACGGCTTTAATATGGGCATAAATATGGGTAAGGCAGCAGGAGCGGGATATAAAGACCACCTGCATATACACATAGTGCCCAGGTGGAAAGGCGACTCTAATTTCATGCCTGTTATTGCGGATACGAAAGTGGTGCCGCAATCGCTGAAAGAACTGTACGGGACGTTGATTTGTGAAGCTCCACGGCTGTAAAGCCGTGGCATCTTTTACTGCGGGGTTCGCTTGAGCGAATCCCGAACCAGCCCCATTTATCCCCGGGTGTAAACCCTGGACTTTCTGGTGAGGGGTAAAAATGCTTACGCGCAAAGACATAGAAAAAAGAGAATCTGATTTACTGGCTCCTTACGCGATGCACTCCAAGGATACAAAAGGCAGAAAATATCCTGAAGAAGAGCCTAAATACAGGTCTGTATATCAAAGAGACAGGGACAGGATTATACACAGCACTGCTTTTAGAAGGCTGGAATACAAAACCCAGGTTTTTGTGAATCACGAGGGAGACTATTACAGGACAAGGCTTACTCATACCATGGAGGTAAGCCAGATTGCCAGGTCTATTGCAAGGACAATGTCTTTGAATGAAGACCTGGTGGAGGTAATAGCGCTTTCTCATGACATAGGGCATCCTCCTTTTGGCCACGCAGGGGAAGAAAGCCTAAGGACGCTCATGAAAGATAACGGCGGATTTGATCATAATCTGCAAGGCCTGAGAGTCGTGGAAGAATTAGAACAAAGGTATTCTGATTTTACAGGGTTAAATCTTACGTGGGAAGTCAGGGAAGGCATCAATAAACACACCACCATGTTCGACAGGGCAAAGCAGTTAAAAGAGTTTAATCCGGATTCTTCCCCCACGCTGGAGACCCAGGTGGTAGATGCGGCGGATGAGATTGCTTATGATAATCACGATATAGACGACGGATTAACATCCGGCCTCATAGAAGAAAAAGACCTTCTTGAACTAAGGCTATGGAAAGACGCCGCCAGGTTTGTAAAAAAAATCGGGGCTGATTTACCCGATAAGATAAGAAAATATCAGATAATACGGAGGTTGATAGACACTCAGATAGAGGATCTTCTGCGGGCTTCCGAAAAAAATATAAAGTCCGGCAATATAAAAAATGTAACCGATGTCAGAAAACACAAAAAAAGGCTTGTTGCGTTTTCTGAAGATATGCAGAAAAAAAGAAAAGAACTCAGGATGTTTTTAATAGATAACCTGTATAAAAATTTCAGGGTAATGCGCATGTCGGATAAAGCAAGAAGGTTTATAACGGGGTTATTCAAGGTATATCTTGAAAAACCGGAACAGTTGCCGCCGTCTGACCAGAAAAAAATAAATAAAATAGGAAGCCACAGGGTAATCTGCGATTACATAGCCGGCATGACCGACAGATACGCCCTTGACGAATATAAAAAATTATTCGATCCATATGAACGAGTCTGAGAAAAAAGAAAAACAGGCATTTTTTATAAGATTTTCGAAGAGCGGCTCTATAAGTATTTTTAGAAAGCTTTGCTCAAAGGTGCTTAAAAGGACTCGCTGCGCCTTCCTTGACGCAGAATACAAGCCCCTTAAATGCGGCAGCGAATGCAGCCACCTGAGAATCGGAAAATACCTGGCCAGGTTTAGACCCAGCCCTTCAAGAGAATATATGGTGTTTAAATGCAGCTGCAACAAAATCTGCCTCTCTTTCCCTGTGATACAGGGCTCCAGCGTTTACGGCCACGTG
>JAGVFL010000183.1 GCA_020057645.1 Candidatus Omnitrophota bacterium | reverse complement strand
GAATCCGCTATGACTGTAACGCTTATAATGCCCTGACAAGGCTCGCCTGTAACAGGATTTATTATATGGGAATATCTTTTGCCTCCTATTGCAAAAAATCTTTCATAATTTCCGGAAGTGCTTATAGCATTATCTCTTAATTCAAAACTTCGGAGCAATTTGCCTTTATTTATCGGATCTTCTACTCCTATTTTCCACTTCTTATTCCCGGAAGCATAGCCTAAAGCAAACATATTCCCGCCAAGATTTATAAGGCCATTTTTAATTCCATGCGCCGCCAGAATAGACCTTGCCCTGTCAACCGCATAACCTTTGGCAATGCCTCCAAAGTCTATTTTTGTCTTTTTATTTAAAAACTTTATAGATAACTTTTTAGGGTCAAGTTCTATATTTTTATACCCCACGCCTTCCAATGCGTTTTCTATTGTCTCTTTATCCGGTATTGATTTATGCCTGCGCACAAACCCCCATATCTCCATAAGAGGCGCCACTGTTATATCAAACGCCCCATCTGAAATACTGCTGTAATAAATAGATTCTTCTGTCAGTTTAAAAACTTCCTCGCTTACCTTCACCTTTTCCGAGCCTGAGCGCCTATTTATCTTTGACACCTCGCTATTTTCATTGAACTTACTAAAAACTTTTTCTATCCGCTCTATTTCTTTAAATGCGGCGTCTATCGCAGAAACTGCCGCGTCCTCCTTGCCGCCATAGCAGGAGATTTCGCAGAATGTATCCATCAGGGCCCTTGTTTCTTTGATTAGTTGCCCCTGGCCGCACCCGGCTAAAATAAACACCAGAAAAAAAATCCCGCATCCTTTCAATGCGAAAAGATACGGGCGTTTTTTAAAAATCATATGATTTAAAATAAAAATACGGCCGCCGACACTACAGTGGACCAATCGCCGTTGGAATCAATAATAGTGGACTGGGTCATATTCATGGTCTTGACTATTTTGTCCTTGACCTGATATACCTTTTTTATTTCATCCCAGTCTTTAGAATCATCGAAATCAGGAAAACCCATTGTAGAAGCAAGCATCTTTGCCGCCAGGTCTTCTGCGTAATCGCCCGCAAACTCGTCTGTCTGCCCATAGGCGTGATGCTCGCTCATATAGCCGTACATATTTTCGTCCGCAGGTATCGCAGTGCCCACAGAAGATGCTATGAGCCGCCTTGGCTCATTAGAACTGCACCTGGCAATCACACAGTAGGTTATCATGCCCGGAATAAGTTCTTTGATGCCTTCATTTTTAGAGAGGATTTTACAGCCTGGGGGGAAAATACTTGAGACATGCACCAGATTGCATTTTTCAATGCCCGCATCTCTCAGGGCAAGTTCATACGAACGCAATTCTTCTTTATGCGTCCCTACGCCTTTTGTGAAAAATACCTTTGTGGGTACTAATTTATATAACTGCTGCGTTGGCTGCGGCAATGAAACTGCCGGAGATACTGGTTGCCCATTCATGCTTTATTATTCTTCAGCAGGCATTACAGGCGCTGTAGTAGTAGCTGGGGCACCTGCACTAGCAGGCTGCTCCGGAATAATAACATCCACCCAGCTTGCGACAAGTTTTCCTGTGTCGTTAGTATAATATCCGACTTCTGCTTTATCGCCTTTCTTAATATCCGCTAGCTTTATGTCCTCTATGCCTTTCCAGAGTATAGTTTCTCCGTCTACCACGTTAAAAACCTTTTCTGCGCCATCTGCCCCTTTTACGGTTATGGAACCTGCCGCTGCATCTAAAGCCGTGATCTCTCCTGTAACCACTCCTTCGCCTACGCCTTCTTCCGCGGGAATTGCTTCTTCATCTGTGGACATTGCGGCATCTTTTGCCGGCGCAACCTCTGTTACGCTGGGTTCAGAAGTATCAGTCGAACTCGCGGCATCCTCAGCAAACGCGTAAGCTGACATTAATACCGCAGCCCCTAATAAAAAAACTACCACCGCTAATTTCTTAATCATACTCTCTTCCTCCTTTTAAATTTTGAATAAAGTTAATTATATCACAAAAAGGTTTTTTTGCAATACAATATTTATTTCAAAAATATATAATTCAAAAATTTATATATTAACTTTGCGGTTAAAAAATCAGGGCTGACATTGCCCGGCATAGGAGACAACTCCACTACGTCGAATCCTATGACCTCTTTTTCCTGACTAAGCCTTTTTAACAACGCGAGTGTCTCGTACCAGCCCATGCCTCCAGGTTCAGGCGTGCCCACGCTCGGCATAATAGATGGGTCAAACACATCCATATCTATAGTGACATACACCTTCTCCTCTTTCAGGGAACCTATCGCTTCTTCTAGCCATCTCTGATCTTTAACCATATCCTTCATAAAAAAGGTTTTCAGGTTTTTATGGCCTTTCTCTGCTTCGTCTTTTGAAAGGCTCCTTATGCCTATTTGGACGACATCTGTAATTTCAGTTATCCTCTTCGCGATGCACCCGTGGCTATATTTCCATCCCTGAAAAACATCTCTCATATCGCTGTGAGCGTCCAGCTGCAGGACTGAAAAATTCCCGAATTTCTTTTTGCAGGACAACACAGGGCCCAGCGTTATGGAATGCTCCCCTCCTATAATTACAGGGAACTTGCCTGCATCCAGAATAAGGCTTGTTTTTTTCTCTACCTTTTTAATCATACTTTCAGGCCGGAGCTTTAAGGATCTTATTTCCCCGGCAGTATGAATACCTGACATGGAAACTTCTTTCTCTGTCTCCTCGTCATAGGCCTCCATGTACATAGAGGCGTCTATTATTGCCTTTGGGCCGTCTATTGTGCCTGGTTTATATGAAGTAGTGAGGTCATACGCTACAGGCAATATTACTATCCTGGAATTCTTCCATGAGGAAAATTTCTCTTCCAGTCCGCAGAATCTTAGATTTTGTTTACTTTTTTTCAGACGCATATGAAGTTATAAATATGTATTCCAGGATTCCTTTCCCTGTATTTTTTACATTGTGAATCGTATCAGGCGGTACGTATAAAACTGCATCGGCTTCAAAATCTGTTGCGTCTTCATTATTTATAACCAGCTGGCCCTTACCTTTTAATATAACCAGGGCTTCTTCCGAATCATTGGTCGAATGTTCCCCTATCTCTTCTCCTTCTTTCAATGTGACATGCCCTGACTTCATGCCGCGAGTCCCTGAATCTTTATTAAAAAGTCTCTGGTATTTCGCGCCTGATTCTAATTTTAAAATTTTTGGTTTTAAGAGATCAGCCATTTTTAAGACTTTTTAGGATATCTTTTTGCCAGATAAATTTTTTTCTTTTGCGGGATTTATAGAATTTCTCCTGAAATGCGTATGAATAAACAAGCGGCAGGCTTACGCTTGGCTCGACAAATGCCATTGCGCAGCTCGCGTCATTATTGATCTTGCCCCAGGAAGTAGCTTCTTTTAATGTGCTGCCGCTTAGCCCTCCCCAGTGAGGCACGTCAGTTGTAAGCTGAAATGCGTATGAATGGCCGCCCGTATCTTTATTGAAAATATACCCCATTACAACAGCGTCGTTTATATAATTTTTGGGAACTCCTCCCGCGATATAGATAGCGGCTGTCTTTCTGGATTTCACTATGGTCTGGGTTATCTCGTAATTATCTTGTATAGAATCAATGTGCACGCCGGACAATTTATTTTTCTTACACCTGTGATAATGCCCTGTAAGCCCGATGCCTATCGAGCTGTCGTTTAAAGCAGGCGCAAAAATAGGCACCCCGCATTTATAAGCTGTTCTTACAATAGAATCTTCATCGCTCAAACGCGAGCCAAGCTCCTCCACAAATTCCCTGGAAGAATAATTTCCGGGTTTCATGGTGTCAGCCACGCGGCTTACCCAGTTATCAGTATCCCAGAATTTTTCATCATTCACATATGTATCATATATCCTGTCTATATATAATTTATCCAATGTTCTGTCGTCCGCATCCGGATTACCTATATAATGTTTAAATCCTCTGGCCTGGTATATATCCTGATAAATTATAGCGCCCGTGGAAACAACCACATCCACCATTTTAAGCTTTATCATATTCCTTATAACATCCCTTAACCCTGCTGCTATAAGCGGGCCTGCCAGGCCTAAATATACGGTAGGCTGCGCCTTATCTTGGAGCATCTTTTTAAAAACATTCGCGCATTTATAGATATTCCGCGCCTGGATAGAGCTATTTTTAAAACTACCTACCAAGTCAGATATCTTGGAACCGATCTCCACCTTCACGTGCTGTACCGGTAAAGACAGGATTTTTTTCTTCAATAACGCGTCATTCTTATTAAGTTTTTTTCTGGAAAATTCCTCAATCCGTGCCATATAAAACCCCTCTTATTTTTTATATTATAACATGCCTCTGTGCGCTTTCCAAGCTCTTTAAACTACCTAATGTTACACTTTGACAATGTCAGAGTGTAACCTTGTTAACCCTGCGCCTATGTTAAGCAAGTTCAAGCCCGTAGCAGTATCTATGTCTTTTCCTGCCTTTATGCCTTTTAATTCAAATACGACAGCTTCAATTACAAGAAAGACCTTTGAGTCCTTGCGCACGCAGCCTGTAAATACTTTCTTCTTCTTTCCTAAACTACCGTGAATATGTATCTGCGGCCCTTTTTTATTAGCTAAGATAGTGCCTATGCCAAAAACCTCCCAGCCATCTTTAAATCTAACCCAGTTCGGTTCAGGCGGTATAATTGTTTTCTTAGGCCCTGTTACCAGATCTCCTTCTCTCAACGCCCCCAGGAAAATCATTGTAGCGGCTTTTATTTTTTCTTTTCTCGCGAATTTCTCTATCTCTTTAAGAAAAACGTCTTTATCGCTGAATTTAATCAAAAACACTCTGCCTATCGCGCCTTTTGTGTATTTCATATGAAATCCTTTTTATCTATAATTACAGAATTGTAGAAAGACGGGAAAATCTATATTTTTTAAATGCGCTATAACTGCCTGAAGAACATCTTTTTTAGCGGATACCACCCTTATCTTGTCTTCTTCTATTCTAGCCTGGACCTTCAGATTTAAATCCTTTATTATCTGGACCAGCTCCCTGGCCCTGTCCTTCGGAATGCCGTCTGTTATCTCTACAATCTGCCGCAGATTGCCTTCAAAAGCTTTTTCAGGTTCGTTATATTTGATAGATTTTAAAGAAATTCCCCTTTTTGATAATCTCATGCCAAGGCTGTCATGGATGCTGCGCAGTTTAAAATCATCTCCGGCAACCAATGTTATCTTTTTCTCTTCCCTGTTATAATCAATGGAAAATTTGGCGCCTTTAAAATCATACCTGTTGGCCAGTTCCTTTCTTGCCTGGTTCACCGCGTTATCAATCTCCTGTAAATCCACTTTTGAAGTAATATCAAAAGAAAAATCAGCCATGGCTCACTTCTTTTTTTATGGCTCTATGTATTTGATAAATTGCTTGAGGAAAACTTTCTCTGGATTGCCAAGCTTGGTAAAAACAACTCTTGTGTCATAACTGACTATACCATCTTCAACACCCACAACCTTGGCGCTTAATTCTATTATTTTTATAGCGGAATCTTCTGTAAATATCTGCAATTTAAAAATAAGCGGAGTCCCCACAGGCATCTTCTCATAAGCGCTAAATAGCAATCCTCCTAAACTGATATTCTTAACCTCCGGCTCAATCTGCCACGAAGAAGCAGGGTGGTCTGATCTTTTATACTTGGCTAGTATGCGGGCTTTATATCTGGGATGTTTTCTTTCTTCAACCATAATAGCTAATATGATACCACATTAATCCAAAAAAATAAACCACGTTTACAAAATGAGTATTGCTTGTATCTGGCAAAACTGACATTGTCAAAAGTGTCGCATATAAATAAAAAGCCATAACCTTTGCTAAGTTATGGCCAAGAGGTCCTTCCCCGCCACAGAAACAATGGCGGGTCTGGATCAATTTCGTCTTCGGCGGATTTGGCGGTCTGTTTGTAACGAAATCAGAACTTATTTCAAAAACCAATTTGTCATTGCGAGTCCCGACAAAGTCGGGACGAAGCAATCTCAAAAACAATAATCTTTCAATGAATGGCTCGGCTGTCCGCTACGGCGGTGCCGCCGCCCACCGCCGCAGCGGACAGCGCTCTCACTCGCTATCAATTTAAGTATCTATGACCGTTCGTCCGCCTCTGGCCTATCACACATCCTAAAACACTCCATACGGCCAGAGGCCGAGCCAGCTCAGCGTTCCCGCACAGAAAAGCAAATTTTGCCCCCACCCAAAATTTGCTTTTCTGCCAAAGACTTGAAAAAGATTCATGATGAGCCTGTCGAACCATCAAAAATG
>JAGVFL010000004.1 GCA_020057645.1 Candidatus Omnitrophota bacterium | reverse complement strand
TAAAAATAGAATTTTCCTTAGCAATCGCGGTGTACCTTATTTTAACAACATGTCTTATTTTAATGATTCTTATATTTAAAAATAGAAAAGATCCAAAACAGTTTTCTTCTGAA
This sequence comes from Candidatus Omnitrophota bacterium, assembly GCA_020057645.1. Taxonomy (GTDB): domain Bacteria; phylum Omnitrophota; class Gorgyraeia; order Gorgyraeales; family Gorgyraeaceae; genus UBA10183. The sequence continues at coordinate 6,050 of JAGVFL010000004.1, read as the reverse complement.
AAAAATTTTTTATTGCAATGTTCTATATGCACTTACATATACGTAGATAGCAGGCACACTAACATATCTCAATGTCCTAGGTGCGGAAGCTACAATAAAAAAGAAGAGCAGGGGAAAGGAGGAAAACATGCCTGATGAGAAGATGATTAATGAAGAAGAAAAGCTGCCGATAAGCCCGCCTTTAAAAGTCCTGGAATACAGAACCATTAGCAGGGGATTTGGGTGGTGGTCGGCAGTAGTGCTGGTTGAATCATGGGGCAATAAGCGGCTATGTATGTATCTATGGCAGAAGTCAGATAATGGCTGGAAAAGAAAACAGAAATACACAATACATAGCCAGGAAAGATGGCATTTAATATCTGAAGCAGTTGAAACGTTAATAGGAGAATTACAATAGTAGGGAACGGTTTTAAACCGTTCCCTACCCTTATAGAGAACTATGATTAAAAACTTTAATAATAAAGGCGTGGCTATTTTTATAACCTTAATGCTTTTATTTTTATTATCATTACTTGCTATCGCAGTTCTCCTGACAGCATATAACTATAACAATATATGTGAAGGCCAGATAAGAAGAATAAAAGCCATAACCTCCGCAGAAGCGGGCATTAATTATGCTTATTACCAGCTTAGGACTAATAATGCAGCTTTCACGTATACTTTTCCTCTTGCGGACCCAGTTAAGAATGGGATTACTAGTCTAGAAGTTTGGGCAGAAGAAGTAAAAGACGGGTTGGGTCTGCCTATTCCTGGAAAATATATAGTAAAATCCAAAGCCATATATCAAAAATCATCAGTGCCATAATATTTTTATAAATAGTTGTGTTTAAATAAGTTAAGGAAAAAATACCTATTTTAGATATTTTTCCTTATTTTTTTCTTTTTTTCTTAAATTTTTTATAACTTGTTTGTAGATAATTAGTTACATAGTGCATAGTGCATAGAGCATAGAGCCCTATCCTTGACAAAGTAAGTTCTTTATGGTATATTTGGCTTCACCTGTAAAATCGGTAAGTATATTAGGGGAGGTTATGATATGCCAAGACTCATGGATACGGATGAATTAGCCAGGTATCTTAAGTTAGAGAAGCAGACTATTTACAATTGGCTTCATCAAAAGAAGATTTCAGGCATAAAGGTAGGCCATGTCTGGAGGTTTGATAAGAAGTCGGTTGATGAGTGGTTGAATTCTCAAATGGTAGAGGCTAAAAGTAAAACACTGTAAAATTTAATAAAGAGCTCATTATGGATAAAAACATATTATCTATATTTAATGCTAAAAAGGTCATTGGCTTGTATGTGAGTCAGGACACTGTAGATTTGGTTTTGCTTAAATCAAGTCTTGGAGGGCCAAAACTTATTAAGTTTGGGCAGGTGTATATACATCCTAAAGAGACGCAGCATAACGGCGAAATTATCCCTGATGCCCAGGCAGGCAATGTATCTATTACTCAAGGTGATTTATCAGAAAAAAATAAAACAAAAGAAGAATATATCATAGAAGCCATAAAAAAAGTCTTTAAGGAAAATAATGTAAAGCCCGGAGATGTAATTACTGCTATCCCAAGCGAAGAAACTATGGTCCGCTATTTTCAAATGCCGAAGATTCCGAAACAGGAAAGAAAGGCAGCTGTTAATTTCGAAGCGAAACGGTATATACCTTTTCGCATGGAAGATGTGGTTTCAGATTTTCAGGTATTGCCGAGCAAAACTATCCCAAATAGCATGGATGTAGTGTTTGTAGCGGTTAAAAAAAATACTATTGAGCAGTATTTGAATATGCTCATTGCCGCGGGCCTCAGGCCTATGATAATAGAGTCTGCGCCTTTTAGCCTTATGAGGGCTTTCAATGCTGCCGGGCAGATAAACACCAAAATTAATACCGCAATAGTTAATATAAATCTTGGTACGCTTAATGTTAGCATCCTTAGGAACGGCGTTCCCTATATAATAAGGGATATCCCTCTTTCTGAAATTGCGCCTGAAGATAAATCATTTGAGCCTGTATTTGAAAAGATACTGGCAGAGATAAAGCTTTCTTTTGATTTTTATGAAAAACAATTCCCGAACGAAGTAATAGATAAAATAATCATTTACAGTAAACTGCCTCTTGGAAACTGGCATGAAATAGTGGGAAAAGAATTGCAGATACCCGTAGAGATAGGGGACCCTCTTCGGGGAATCAAAGTTAAGTCCGGTGTTGTACCCGCAAGGGCAGCCGTATGTTTTGGCCTTGCGCTCAGGGGGCTGGCAGAGCCGTTTATAGATATAAATTTATGTAAAGAGAAATCGCTGGTTTATAAAAAGAAAGAACTATTTTTAAGGATGGTTTTTCTTGAAGCGTCTATAGCGGTGTTTTTATTAATCGTATTAAAGGTTTTTACTATCAGGGCCACCGTGCCTCTTACTAATGAATTAAACAAGACATTATCTGAAAGGCCAAAGGCGGAGGTAAACATAAAGAGCGACAACATAGCTGATCTGGAGAAAATTAAAAATGAGATGGAAACAAGAAAATATATACTGGAAAATCTGATATCCAGCCGGACTTATTTAACTTCCAGATTGCAGGGCATAGTAAAAATATTACCTAAGAATATGTGGTTAAGCGAGATGAGTTTTGAAGAAAAAATAGATAAGAAAGACACTTCCAAGATCACAAGATTTTTTAATATAAAAGGTTATTATGTCATAGATGAAAAGATTGGCGATAAAGATGTTGCGAATGTCTTTTTGAGCGCGCTGAAAGAGACAAAGGGGATCAATAACGGCATGTATAGGGCTGATATAGTATCTGTTAAAAGAATGGAGATAAAAGGCAAGAAGGTTTCAAGTTTTGAAATATCTTTAGTGGGGCCATGAATATGAAAACAAAAAAAATAGAAAAAAAACCATGGAATAAACTAATCATAGTCAATGCCGTCATTATAGCGCTGGTATTAGTGATAGGCGCTATGTTTATTTACATGCCTTTTACGGATAAGAACAAGTCCATGAGAGCGGATATATTAAGAGAAAGGGATAAGAATATCTTGATAGGTAAAATAAAGGCCCTGAATAAATATCTCAAAGTATATGATAAGAGCGTACCTAAAGACGAGGGCGTTTCATGGCTTTTAGGCGAAGTATCCAACATGGCTTCAAAAGAACATGTAGAGGTACCTTCTATAAAACCCGGCAATCCGGAGGCTTATGGATTATATACAAAATTGTTTGTGATAGTTGACGTAGCTTGTACTTATAATCAACTTGGCAGGTTTATTGCTGATATAGAATCGTCAGAGAAATTTCTGAAAGTTGAAAGCGTTAATATAAAAAGGATGGACCTTGACGATAAATTTGAAAAAGACTCCGGGAAATTTAAGGCATTCGATGTAAAGGCGAATATTGTTATAAGCACGATTGTGTCAAAAGGATAGTTTATGGCAGAATTAGCGTCCAAAAAACAGCACACTATAGAATATATAGCAATAGGCGCATTGGTAGCGGCGGCCGTTATTGTAGGTATTGTTAGATTCAATAAAAACGATACGGATGACGAGGTTTTTTCCAGAAAGAAATTTAATAATAAATGGAAAGAGGTTGAGATGCTGGAGGCAAATGTTCCGAGCAAAGAAAATAAAATCGCTTATACTGTAAAAGATGAAGAATTTCCTTTTAAAAGCCCTTTTGACGAAACAATGGAAGAAGAAGTCTCGGGAGGAGATAATATTTTGCTTCCAGCTATGCAAATTCAGGGCATGATATGGAAAAGTTCAAGGCCTCAGGCCATAATAAATAATAAGGTATATGATGTGAAGGATGTCATAAGCGTCACGGGGGGAGAAGTAGAGGTTAAAAGCGTAGATAAAGATGGTATTCATTTAATATATAAAGGAAAAGAATTTATTGTAGGGCCGAAGTAGGGGAGGGTTTAAAACCCTCCCCTACAATATACAGGAGGTTTACATGAAAACGATTAGACTGCTTACCGCTATTATATTTGCTATTTTTGTATCAGCGCCATTTTCATATGCTGCTAGTACGTATACAAAAGATATGTCTCCTGGCAAAAGCAGCCAGGTCTCGATGGATTTCCAGGATGCCAACCTTAAGACAGTGCTTAAGGTTTTTTCCCAGCAGTCAGGCCTGAATTTTATTGCCAGCCAGAATGTCCAGGACAGGACTGTTACAATTTATTTTAACAATGTTAAAATAGAAGACGCTTTGAATTATATAATGAATGCGAATAACCTGGTCTATGAACAAGAACCAGGCACCAGTATATTTATAGTTAAGGAATCAGGGAAACCTAAGGTGGAGACTATTACAAAGATATATGAATTAAAATATGCCCAGCTGAGCGCGCTTTCTAAAAATTCATCAAAGTCTACGAGCGACGGCGCATCCGGTTCTTCGGAAGGAGCGGAGATAATTTCGATTATAAGAAGCGTCCTTTCCAAAAATACCGCAGATAAAGAGATAAATGCAATGATAATAGCTGACAAAAGATCTAACAGCCTTATCATAAAGGATGTTTCCAGCCAGTTTCCGATAATAGAAAGCTTGCTAACCAGGTTAGACGTAAGGACTCCGCAGGTAATGATAAAAGTAGAGGTCTTAGAGACTACTACTAAAGCGGTAGAGAATCTGGGGATAAACTGGAGCGGCACATTCGGAGCCTATACAGGCCCTGTCCATAATACTATATTTCCTATGAATAATAGCCTTGGAAGAAATAATTCAAGCGGAGAAGGTATAGCTACAACAGGCACTTTTAGTTTGGCAGGCGCAACCGCAACTATATCTGCATTGCTAAACAATACAGATACAAAAATTCTTGCCAGGCCTCAAGTTATGGCTATGAATAATGAAACTGCAATAATAGAGCTTTCTTCCAAAGAAAAAGCCAGTAAAATACTCCAGTCAACAACAAGCAATACCGTGGTTACTACAGGCAATACTTATGAAGAAAAAGATACAGGCGTTATTTTAGAAGTTACGCCGCAAATCAGTAAAGATGGGTATATAACCATGAATTTAAAACCCAGTGTTACTGAATTAGAGCTTTCCAGATTTACAGACGCATATGATATTCATAAAAGATCCACAGAAACAACTGTCATAGTTAAAGATGGGGAAACAATTGTTATAGGAGGCCTTATTAAATCCAAACATGAGGGGGGCCTTAAAAAAGTGCCATTTTTCGGTGACATACCTATTGTAGGCGCGGCATTCCGTTATAAGTCTAAGGATGAAAGCGATAGGGAGCTTATAATATTTATTACGCCGAATATCATAAAAGACGCTTCATCGTACGCGCTTGGCAATATTTCTGAACGAGAACAGGAAAAACCAAAGGCAATAAGGGAAAAAGAGGTTAATACGGTTTTAGATTTATTCGGCGGATAAACCAATAACATGCGGGCGCTATGAAAAAATCCAAAGAAAAATTAGGACAGATACTATTAAGAGAAGGCCTGATTACAGAAGAACAATTAGAAAAGGCCATTGACATTCAGAAAAAAGACGGCGCAAGGCTCGGAGAGACCTTGGTAAACCTGGGGATTGTGACGGAGAAAGATATTGTCATCGCAATGGCAAAACAGCTGTCAATCCCCTATGCATCTTATGCAAAAGGCCTTTTGAGGCCGGCAGAGAACCAGGATCTTGCAAAATTGATACCCGAAGAGTATGCCCGCAGGAATATGCTTCTGCCTGTTTCCAAGCACATGAATTCTCTCACGGTCGCTTTTATGGACCCGCTGGACCTTATCACCATAGACAATTTAAAACGCATGACAGGCTGCGAGATAAATCCGATTATTGCCATTAAAGCAGACCTTCAGAGGGCTATTGATGAGTTTTACGGCAGGGAAGATCTGTTAAAAAATGCTATAAGCGATTCATATGAATTGGAGGAATTTAAGATAGAAAAAGATGCGGAAGAAGAATTGAGTTTAGACGATCTTATTGCAAAGGCAGAAGAGGCGCCTGTCGTAAAACTTGTAGATTTAATATTAATGCAGGCTATCAAAGACAGGGCTAGCGATATACACATAGAGCCTTTT
>JAGVFL010000091.1 GCA_020057645.1 Candidatus Omnitrophota bacterium | reverse complement strand
TTATATAAGGCAATTCTTTGGCTACAGAATGCCTTCACCTCTTTCTCTGTTATTTCTCTTTCTGAAGAGATATCTATTTCCGCGTGTATCCTGTGCCCCCATAATTCATCCTCTACTATATCCAGGCGGATATCCTGCGCGCCTGGAAAAGAATTTAAAACGTTTTTTACTTCAGTTAAATCAACATTATTGCCGCCTACTTTTATGATATCCTTTTTCAGGCCTTTAAAATAAATATAGCCCTCTTCTTCTACATAGCCCAGGTCGCCTGTCTTAAACCAGCCGTCTTTTAAATATTTTTTGTTCTCTCCATTTTTATTATAATAACCTTTCATGACTGTGGGCCCGCCTATAAGTATCTCGCCGTCCACAATCTTTACTTTTATCTCATGACCCGGTATGCCTAATGACCCTGGCTTATTTCTTGAATGAGGATTGCATGTTATTGGCATTGTCTCTGTTAAACCATAGCCCTGCAATAGCTCTATACCCATTTTTTCTTTAATCTCTTTATTGATATATTCGGATAAATAGCTCCCGCCTGTTATCCCATATTTAAGGCTGGATATATCAAAACGGCCTTTTTCATAATTCCTGAGAAGCGATATATAAATAGTAGGCACAGCTATCATGAAATCTATCTTGTGCTCCTCTATTGCCCTGAATATATGGCTGGGGATAAAGGTTTTCATTATGACTACTGTTGCGCCGCGCAAAAGCGGCACAATAACACAGCTTACCAGAGTAAAGATATGCGACATCGGAGTTATTAATAGTACGCGCTGGCTTGTAACAATCTCAGTAAGGCGGACATAGCCTATCGCGCCGTGATGATAATTGCCGTGCGTAAGCACAGCGCCCAAGGGCTCCCCCAAACCGCGATAGGTGTAATTAATAGTAGCTATCTGGTTATTGCTCGCGCTGAAACGGGGTAATTTCCCTTTTTTGCCTTTCGCCATTAACTCTTTTAATTCAAATAAGCCTTCTATCTTCTCAAAAGGCTCGTCTATAATTATTTTTAATGTCTCTTTATCTAATATAGGGGCTATCTTTTTAATATATAAATCCCATGTTGTAAGAATAGCCATGGGGCTGCAATCTTTAAAAATTTTCTCCAGTTCGTAAGGCGTCAAATAGGTATTCAGAGGAACGCTTATCGCGTTTATCCTGGCAAGCCCGTAAAAACTATAAATAAACTCTTTACAGTTCGGAAGAATAATCGCAACCTTGTCGTTTTCTTTTATACCTATTTTTAGAAACGCCTTGGCTAAGGTTTCTATATTTTTCCATAACTCAGAATAGGACACCTCTTCGGTGCCTTCAATCAGGCATACCTTGTCCTTCATTTTGGTTGAAACCCAGTGAAGCGAAGTACCTAAATTCATAGGCGTTTTTTCTTTTTCAAACACTGCATTACAAGGTCAAGCAGGTCTTCTACGGTAACTACGTCAAAGGCCTTTGCCTCGTCAATTACTATACCCATCCGTTTTTCAATCGAAGCCAGTATCTCCATGGCTGCCAGAGAGTCAATGCCAAGATCGTCCCTGATCGAAGCGCTTTCCTTAACTTTCCCGGCATCCATCCTGGCGATCTGCGCCACTAATTTCTTGACGTCATTTTTTATTTTCGACGATTCGCGGACTGCTAGCGTGGTATCAGGCGTCATTAGAAACCCTTTCTTAATATTTATAAGTTAGACTTAGCCCTACTATGTTTACGTAACCTTTATATTTTCCGTTTACATTAGTATTTGTGGCGCCGACTGTACTTCTCGTAACATCTCTGTCTCTATATTTAAAAAACGCGTAGGAAGCGTCTATCTTTACATTTTTCAACAAATATCCGGCGCCCATAGTAATGCCATGTTTATTAGAATCAGGTAAAACCGGTTCAAAATTAGCGCTTGGAATAGGGGATTGTTCGTATAAAAATCCGCTTCTTAGTTCTAATTTATCCGTTGCCTGGTATTCCGCGCCTATTCCATATGCCCATACGCTTCTCCAGTCTCTTGAAGCTGGATTGTCTGTATTTAAAGTATTAAGCCTAAGGGCATTGGTTTCATTCGGATATGTCAAAAATTCCTCTTCTACACATGACCAGTCTGTCCATTCCGCGTCTGCCTCAATAGTCCATTTTTTGTTAGGCTGGTACGCATATCCAAACGCAATACTCCTGGGAATAGTAGATTTTGATTCCATTTTAGTGCTGTAGCTTGTGGCGCCAAAAACAGCCTGACCAGCTGCATTCAAGCCATCCAAAGCTACAGTACCTTCAAGCGTCAAGTCAATCTCGCTTCTATAAGAAATACCTATCCTGTGTTTTTCAGAAGGCCTTAATAAAAGCCCGAAATTATAACCCCAACTTTCATCGCTGCCTTTTAATTGAAAATCTCCTCCGGTATCAGATAGCGTAGCTGATACCACCCTGTGCTTATTAACATCTGCTGTAAAAAAATCTATGCCGGCTCCCACTGATACGTAATCATTGACCTTGTAAGCAATTGTGGGATTATAGTTCATCATTGTCACGTTTGATTCCGTGCTTAGATATCGCGCATAGCTATCATTTGACCAGTCAGTGCTTAAGCCATACGGCGAATTTGCCCCAAAACCAAATTTTAAATTCTCTTTATTCAAATCAGTAACAAAG
>JAGVFL010000052.1 GCA_020057645.1 Candidatus Omnitrophota bacterium | reverse complement strand
TGCCATGAACCCCCTATACCACTCACTAAGGTATTCTTCTTTTAGCCACATCTTCGTTCGGGTACAGGGCAAGCGAGCGAAAACTTAACATCCTACGGATAGCCTAGCGAGTGGTTCATGGAGCTGGCGAGAGGAATCGGCGCCCTTCGCTTCGGCCTCGTCCGGAGGCCTCGGCACTTCCTCGTCCGCCTAGGCGGACTCGGTCGCTTCGGGTCGGCCACTCGTCCTACTAACCGGATGCTCCTTCTGTCGCATCCAGCAGGACTCTCTTCGATTCCTCTTTACAAATCTGGAGCTGGCGAGAGGAATCGAACCTCCAACCTATGGTTTACAAAACCATTGCTCTGCCGTTGAGCTACGCCAGCCTGTAATTTAACAATCTATCTATATTTATCGTGTTATCTGGCCTTGTACCAGTCGCTAAGCTCTTCGTTTTCTTGCTACCTGTTTCGTTCCGGTGCAGGGCTCATGAACCCCTCGCTAAATGGCCTGCCATGAACCCCCTATACCACTCACTAAGGTATTCTTCTTTTAGCCACATCTTCGTTCGGGTACAGGGCAAGCGAGCGAAAACTTAACATCCTGCGGATAGCTTAGCGAGTGGTTCATGGAGCGGGTGAACGGGATCGAACCGTCGTAGCTAGCTTGGAAGGCTAGCGCTCTACCATTGAGCTACACCCGCACACCGCTATATTCTAAAAAATAATCTTTTAACATTATCCTTAACGCTGCTTTGCCTTTTGTGGTTTTAAAATAATGCTCACGTCTAATCGCATCACTTTTAGTTACATATGCTTCATAAAAAATTAATTCTAAAGGCCTTCTAAATCTCGTTGCAGACACAAACCCTTTATCATGACGAATTATTCTAGATTTAATATTACTCGTATGCCCTGCATAAAGAAAATTATATTTCTGACTTTGAAGTATGTATACGTAATACATATTTATTCTGCCCCGCACCAGTCGCTAAGAATTATATTTATGTTATATATTTCGCTCCGGTGCAGGGCATAAACCACTCGCTTGCAATATATAACTTAATGGCTTGCCCCTAAACCATTCGCTTCGCTCAGGTTTAGGGCTTCGCATAAACCCCCTGTACCACTCACTAAGGTATTCTTCTTTTAGCCACATCTTCGTTCGGGTACAGGGCAAGCGAGCGAAATGGCCTGCCATAAACCCGAGCGAAAACTCAACCCCTTGCGAATAGCTCAGCGAGTGGTTTATGGTGGGCAGAGAAGGATTCGAACCTTCGTAGGCGTGAACCATCAGATTTACAGTCTGACCCCTTTGGCCACTCGGGTATCTGCCCAAATTTGCGAAGCAAAGGTTACACTTTTGACAATATCAGAAGTGTAACCTTTAGCTATAAAATAATTTAATTGCATACGGGATATTTTCTAATATATCCCCTGCTATCAATCCTATTTCTCCCTTATCTTTTGCCGCAAGATCTCCCGCAAGGCCATGCACATAAACACCTAGCCTTGCCGCATCAAACACCTTTAATCCCTGGCTAAGAAAACCTGCTATGATCCCGGTAAGCACATCTCCGCTTCCCGCAGTAGCCATGCCGGGATTGCCGGTGGTATTTACGTAATATTTTTCTCCGGGCCCTGCCACTACAGTGCCTGCGCCCTTTAAAACTACCACAGCATTATAATCACGCGAGAATTTTTTTGCAACAATTAATCTATTATTTTTTACATATTCCATATCTTTATTAATGAGCCTGGCCATCTCTCCCGGATGAGGAGTGATTGCGTAATTTGATTTTATTTTTATGAGCATACTCGTATTTCTGCTTATTGCATTTAATGCGTCTGCGTCCAGAACCATCGGTTTTTTAATTTTAAAAATTAACTTTCTTATTAATTTTTGAGTTTCGGGGTGCTGCGAAAGCCCTGGCCCTAAAACTACGGCGTCCGAATCCTCTATTTTTTTCAATATATCCTTTTCTGCTTTTAAAGATAGTGTTATTTTTTTTGTTTCAGCCAAGCTGAAAGTCATTACTTCTGTTAGTTTTCTGGACATTATTGAATTCAATGAAACAGGTATTCCTAATGTGACTAGCCCCGCGCCTGAACGAAGCGCTGCGTTTGAAGATAATGCTGCCGCGCCTGTTAACCCTCTGGAACCTGCTAAAATAAAAACATGGCCGAAATCTCCCTTATGACTATCTCTTGGCCGCGTCTTCAATAAGCTTCTGAATTCTCGTTGTATTTTAATATTCATAACATTATGTAGGGGACGGTTTAAAACCGTCCCCTACCCATTTCTCCATAATATCGCATTGCTGACCGCGTAATTATTTGTATGCGACATGCTGACTATTATATTATCGAGATTATTTTTATCTGCAAACTTCTTTGCTTCTTTGTGCAATATTACTTCAGGCTTGCCTTTTGAATCATTCAGTATCTCTATATTTTTTAAGCGTATTCCTACCCTCGTATCTCCGAACGCCTTTAAAACCGCCTCTTTACAGGCAAATCTAGCAGCCAGGTTTTCATGCGAAAACTTTTTCTTGTTCGCATAAGAAAGTTCCCGCTTGGTAAAAACCCTGTTAAGAAACTTCTCGCCCCACATATCAAGGGCCTTTTTTATCCGCGATACCTCTATTATATCAATCCCTGTTCCAATTATCATATCAACTTAAATAAGGTTACACTTTGACAATGTCAGAGTGTAACCTTATCCCGCTATCAAAGCTTTCATATCCTTTACCGCCTTGTAGATTCCGGTAAATACGGCCCTGGAGATTATGGAATGGCCGATATTCAGCTCGTTAATGCCTTTTATATCGGCTATCCGTTTAACATTTGTATAATCAAGGCCATGGCCAGCGTTTACAACAAGACCCTTGGATATCGCATACTCGGCGGCCTCTTTTACTTTCTTAAACTCTTTTTCCTGCGATCTCTTGTCTCTGGCTAAACTGTAGTTTCCTGTGTGTATTTCAATAACACCTATACCTATATATATAGCGGAGCGTATCTCATTTTTGTCAGGATTTATAAAAACGCTTACCTCTATGCCTTTTTTCTCAAACAATTCCGCTATTCCGGCTAATCTTTTCTCATATTTTATGACGCTTAAACCGCCCTCTGTTGTCAACTCCTTCCTTTTTTCAGGAACAAGGGTAACCTGATCAGGGCCGATCTTCAGGGCAATGCCTACTATCTCCTGGTTCATTGACATCTCAAGATTAAATCTTGTATTTATCCTCTTTCTCAGATGGATGACGTCATTATCGTTTATATGCCTCCTGTCTTCCCTGAGATGCGCTACGATGCTGTCGCAGCCTGCGTTCTCGCATATCAAAGCAGCTTCGATAGGGTTTGGTTCCATCCCTCCCCTTGCCTGTCTCAAGGTCGCCACATGGTCTATATTAATACCCAGCTTAGGCATTTTTCTTTTTTCTCCTGAAAATATTTTATTTCACTGGCTTTTTATCATAGGATGGATTTCGAATCTGGCTTATAACCGAGGATTTATATAATTGCTTGGTCATCTGTTTTTCTTTGATCAGCTCTTCATTAACATAAAACCACGTTATTATGGCAAGTATCAAAGATACTATCTTTATCCAGACATTATTCAAGAACCAGTTATTCATAATCACTTCCTGTCCTTTTTATCCGGCCTGTAAAGGTTGCTCAGCACCCTCTCCAATGATTCCCTGTCCAGGTCATGAGTGAGTCTGCCGCCTATTGCCACGGAAACTCCGCCTGTCTCCTCGGATACTATTACCACTATTGCGTCAGTCTCTTCGCTCAAACCAAGAGCTGCCCTATGCCTTGTGCCAAGCATCGTTGAAACTTTAGGATTCTGCGTAAGCGGAAAAAGGCATCCTGAAGCAGCTATTCTTTCTCCGGCAATAACTATGCCGCCGTCATGAAGCGGCGTATTCGGCATAAATATGGTCATTAAAAGCTCTGAATTTACCTTCGCGTCTATATCTATGCCGCTTTCTATGTAATTTTCAAGCCTTGTTTCCCTTTCTATGGCGATAAGCGCTCCTATCTTTCTCTTGGAGAGCAGAAAGCACGCCGTGGTTATTTCTTTTATTATCTCTGACTCTTTAAGAAAAAACCTGGACCATCTGCGCTGTCCTATGTTAGCAAGCCCGCGTCTAATCTCCTGTTGAAATATTATAAGAAATGCCAATACAGACAAGGCAAATATTTTTGTAAGTATCCAGTTTATCCTTTCAAAACCTAATTGCTTTGTGATTATAAAAAACAGCGTTATTAAGGTTATCCCTCTTAAGACATATACGCCCCTGGTTCCTCTCGCAAATATCAGTATGCCGTAATACACGAACCATAATATCCCTATCTCTATAAGTATTTTTGCTAACGATATATTATCATTCATTATTTATCTCCGCTGCGCGTGATCGCATCGCTAACCGCAACGGCCTGTTTTATTTCCTTAACGTCGTGTACTCTCACTATGTCTGCGCCGTTTTTGATTGCTATGGCCACTGACGCTATGGTTCCAAAAATCCTTTTATCAGGTTCAGCGCCGGTGAGTTTTCCTATAAAAGATTTTCTCGAAGGTCCTACAAGTATAGGCATCCCAAGCTCTTTAAATTCAAAAAGCCTGTTTAAAATCTCGAGGTTGTGTTCTAATGTTTTTCCGAATCCTATTCCCGGATCTATTATTATATTTTCTTTTTTTATGCCGCCTATTACGGCTTTTTCAATAATAGTTCTTAGTTTATCTTTAATTTCCTGAATCAGGTTTCCGTATTCAGGGTTAGCCTGCATTGTTTGCGGCGTGCCTTTTATGTGCATTACCACAACCTTTGCGTTGAATTCCTTCACTACGCTTATCATTTTCCGGTCCGACCCCAGTCCTGTTATATCATTTACTATCGACGCCCCGTTTTCCAGCGCAAACCTTGCTACCTCTGACTTGGCCGTGTCTATTGAAATGGGGACATCTATTCTTTTTGATAACTTTTTTATGACAGGGATTGTCCTTTTTATTTCTTCTTCGATTGTAACAGGTTCTGAACCTGGCTTTGTAGATTCGCCTCCTATATCAATTATATCAGCCCCGTCTTCAACCAATCTTTCGGCTGTTTCAACTGCCTTCTCTGCGTCTTGATATATCCCGTCTCCGCTGAAAGAATCAGGCGTAACGTTCAATATCCCCATTATGTAAGTGCGTGAACCGAATTTTATATCCTTCATGCCTTATTTGCTGACTCGCCGCCGCTAGCAGAAGGTTCCGAAAAAACTATTTTCTTCACCTCTTCCGAATCCAGGACTTCCTTTTCAAGCAATTTTTCAGCAAGCGCTTTTAATTTATCAATATTATTGCTTAATTCATCTTTCGCTCTCTGGTAACACTCTTCCACGATCTTTCGTATTTCTTTATCTATCTCCACAGCCGTTGCTTCGCTGTAATTTCTTTCTTCAACGATATCGCGTCCAAGGAAAACCTGCTCGTCTCTTCTTCCGAACGTAAGGTGGCCGAGTTTTTCGCTCATGCCCCATCTCATTACCATATCCCTTGCGATATCGGTCGCTTTTTCCAGGTCATCCTGAGCGCCCGTTGAAATTTCTGCGAACACAAGTTCTTCGCTGGCCCTGCCGCCCAATATGCCCACTATCCTTCCGATCAGCTCTTTTTTAGTCACAATATACCTGTCTTCCAAAGGCAATCTCATGGTGTAACCCAGCGCAATGCCCCTGGGTATGATTGAAACCTTGTGCAAAGGATCGGCCCCCGGTATGAGAAACGCTAAAAGCGCATGGCCTGATTCGTGATATGAAACTATTCTTTTCTCCTCTGCGTTTATAACCCTTGTTTTCTTCTCAGGCCCCGCAATGACCCTCTCAATGGACTCTTGCAGTTCTTTCATTTCCACGCCCTCTTTATTTCTTCTTGCGGCCAGCAATGCAGCCTCATTCACAAGATTAGCAAGGTCTGCTCCTGAAAAACCCGACGTCTGCCTTGCAATGTATTTAAGGTCAGCGTCTTTGTTAAGTCTAATGTCTTTTGCATGAACTTTCAATATCGCTTCCCTGCCTACGATATCAGGCCTGGAAATAACTATAGTCCTGTCAAATCTTCCCGGTCTTAATAAAGCAGGATCAAGGACATCAGGCCTGTTGGTGGCAGCTATTAATATAACTCCTTCCTGCGTATCAAAACCGTCCATCTCTACAAGAAGCGCGTTCAAGGTCTGTTCCCGTTCGTCGTGTCCGCCGCCGATCCCGGCAAACCTCTGCCTTCCAACCGCGTCTATCTCATCGATAAAAATAATGCACCCTTTGCCGCTCATCTTTGCGGATCTTTTAGCCTGCTCAAAAAGGTCCCTTACCCTGGAAGCGCCGACTCCGACAAACATCTCTACAAAGTCGGAACCGCTTATGCTGAAAAACGGCACGCCTGCTTCTCCGCTTACTGCCTTTGCTAAAAGAGTTTTTCCTGTGCCGGGAGGGCCCATCAATAACACGCCCTTAGGAATCTTGCCGCCTAATTTCTGAAATCTCTTAGGGTCTCTTAAAAATTCTATTATCTCTTTGAGCTCTTCTTTTGCTTCGTCAACCCCCGCAACGTTATCAAACGTTATCTTTAATTTATCGCCCGCTATCTGTTTTGCGCGGCTTTTCCCGAACGAAAGTATCTTGCCGCCTCCCTGACTGCCTCTATATACAAAAAACCATAGGAATGCGATAAATAAAATCATCGGCCCGAGCGAATAAAAGATATTAGCCCATAATGTCTTCGGAGGCTTAATGTCAAAATCAGAAACGTTATTGCGCAGCAGATTTAAAAGTTCAGGGTCTTCCTGCGGGATGTGAACTATAAAACGCGCCCCGCTGGAAAACTCGCCTTTCAGCTGGTCTTCGACTTTAACTGCGGATTTTATGGCGTTTGTTTCTTTATTGGTCTTAAGAAATCTATATAACTCTCCGTAGCTAAGCTCTTTCGGGATAGAGGCCGGCGAAAAAGAATCTATCCTGAAAATATATATGAGAAGCAAAAATAGCCCTATCCAGAACAGCACATTTTTATTTATTTTATTTCCGTTTTTATTTTCTGTCTTCATATGTCTCCTAAATTAGATACATATATTACCACAGCTTATTTAAATAAATCAACTTTTTATTAATTTTAATATAATATTTATTCTGTCTTTTGTGATAATTATCCCGGCCGGCAGGTCAACTATTGAATTTACCGGCCTAGTATCGATTAATCCTTCGATTTCTTTCCAGTGCTGATACGT
>JAGVFL010000023.1 GCA_020057645.1 Candidatus Omnitrophota bacterium | reverse complement strand
GCGTATCTGGCTTGCTAATCTTTCCAGTATAGGCCTTACCATGGAAAGTATTTTTATATCGCTCGGGATGCCGTATTCCTTTTTCATGGTCTCAGCATCCTCTCTGGATAATTCCATCCTGCCTTTCTCTGACATAATAGCGCCTGTCATTGCCTCTGTTATAGCGTCTCCGCCCAAAGGTATCTCTCTTGTAAAATAAACCCTGCCCTTTTCAACTATGGAAATAACTGTTTTCGCGCCGCCTATGTCTACAATAGCCACCTTTTCAGGAATAATCTTTGAATTACTGAGGTATCTTGCCATGGCAAAATCAAGAGGCAATACATGCCGCACGTTTAAGCCGATATCTTTTAACTGCTTTACCCTTGATTCTACGTCAGGTTCCTTATAAGCAAAAACTATCAACTCTATCTTTTTAACGCCGTCTTCTGTTTCTTTTTCTCCCAGGATATAAAATCTTATTTTGGCCTTATCTATATCGAATTCAGCCTGCTCCTTCAGCTCCCACTTGAGAGCGCTCTCTATCTCTTCTTGAGGCATTAAAGGTATCGTTACCCTTTTTATAATAACGCCTTCCGGATTTAAATTTATGCACACTTCTTCTTCGTCTTTCACGGCCATTTTACCGGGAAATTCTCCAAGTTCCTCTATATTGCCTGCTAATTTATCCAGGACCGAGAATTCCTCGCCTATTTTTCTTATTCTTACAGCCCTGAAAGCCCTGGAACCTATATCCAGGCCTATAAAATTAGTGGGCCTTGGCCCAAAACCCATGCCTCCTAAAAGAGATTTGTATTCTTTTTTCAACTGCTCTAAAATAGTGGTCATATTTTCAAGGATAATTTCCTATGCTATCAAGTTAAAGCAGGCTTTCGCCTGCTATCCAGCCATGTCTGGATGGATAGCGCCCGACTTGTCCTCCGAGGCTTTAGCGTAGGAGGAAAGGGCGCTGAACTTTTAAATTCCATACAATAAATTATACCACACCTATAATGTTTCCTGCCACAAAGAAGTTGTGATAGTTATTGCCGCATTGGAGTTGAACCCGTTTATAGAGCTATAATTTACCTTTGTATTATCTTTAGTTATGACTGCTCCGGTATTTAATGACACCATCCTGTTGCCGCTAAGATTTCCTGTAATATCCAGATTAGTCCCTATCGTCACGTCATCCCCAAATACAAATCCCGCGATAGTAGTATTGTTGCCCAAAACCACATTGCCTGGAGATAATAATATAACACCTTCTCCGGCGCCGGCCCCGCTACCCAGAACAATGCCTGCCCTCAAGTCAATATCTGAAGAAGAATAAAATGTTACAGACTTGCCTACTGTCCCATTAATCCTCATAAGCAAACTCCCATCCGAGATAATAGTAATATTGCTCCCGATATCTACATTGCTTTTTATATCAACTGAACCCGTGGCAACTATTGTGCCTGAGCCGTTTATATAATCCTTTATTGTCACATTGCCGTTTATATATACAGTTCCTGAAATCGCTTCTGCCTCGAATGTCCTATTCCCAGCTGGCTGGCCAGAAGCAGTTGTAATCAGACTATCATAATATGTAGTAGTCAGCGTTGGCTGATTTGCAGGCTGAGTAGCATTTGGGGTAGTGCTTCCTGAAATATTTGTGCCGCTTCCAACAGTTATGCTACCTGTAGCTGAGACATTACCGGTTATTGTGCAATTCTTTCCTATATCCAGATTTCCTTTCACAAAAATATCGCCTGTGATTGTCTGTTCTTTTTTAATTTCGCTTTCGATCGTACCATCTCCCCCTCCATAAAATATCGCGAAATCGGAAAACGCTGTTCCTGCGCCAGCTTCCTTTGTAACATGCTGAACAATAACTCTCTGGACTGAATTCCCATCCCATCCAATAACTTTTCCTGTGCTTGTAACATCTATGGAATCTACTGCCTGATTTGAATAAGTAATTGTAAACGTGCCTGCGCCGAATGCCTGATTTGTAAAAACTGCTGGCGGAGTTGACCAGTCTGAATCTGCCTCTAAAAGCTCAAGATAACACTCCATACCTGCTGATGCTATATAAAATGCCTGCTCAGCCTGCATATCTGTGATAGCAGATATATTTCCGGAAGACATTGAAGAAGCTACGAACAAAGCAAGCGTCGCCGCTATCAGCATTACAATAATAACAGCTACCAGTGACATGCCTTTATTATTAGAAATTCTTTGTCGAAGCATCTGATTGTAAATAAACATTTTGCCCATTCTTTGTAAGTGTAAGATTAATCCTCACCCTTCTTATATCTGTGGCAGATGGACTGACCGTAGGACTGGGGATAACAGCATCGCTTGAATTATAATAAGTGACAGTGAGGCTTGATACATTTTCAGCCAATAGATTCGCTGTCCCGTTTTCAGTCCTGTTTAAATTTGTGCTGCTGAGGCTATAGGTTATGTCTTTATTTCCAGTATCAGTAAACCTGAATTGCGCAGATGAGGCCGTAGTAACGCTTGTAGAATTTTTTATTGTCCTGATTTCTCTGGTCATCCTGTCCAGGGCAAGCCTTCCGTCCCATAATATATCGTTTCTGTTAAACTTAAATACCCACGCGTCAATAGCGCCTAGCAACATAGAACCTACGATGGTTGAAATAATCCCCACCACGCTTATAACAATCACTAATTCTACCAACGTAAAACCATTTTTGCGCATATGTTATATCAGTTATTTGTTAAGATAGTTTTCAGGCTGACGTCCCCTACCATTGGATTCGTGACCCGCGATTCTACCTGCTTGTAATCAGCCATCCCTGGATCGTTTGCAATAGCAACAGGCACGGCATCAACCCTTATCTGCCACGAATAATTAGCAAAATTTCCTCCGAAACTCACAGGCGCGCCTCTATTTTGATCGACTATACTAGCGTAACTCAAGCGCGTCACGCGCTCCATCTCCCCTTTTGCAAGGTTTGTAGCAACAGCCAATACCTCGTCTCTGACAGCATTAGTAAACACCCCTGTAAATGTAGCAAATAACCCAAGCGCTATTATCCCTATCACCACTATCCCGATAACCGTCTCTACTAAAGTAAATCCGCGCATATCCTTATATCCCCGCCCCTCGCTAATGTTACACTGTGACAATGTCAGAGTGTAACCTTATTTATTATTGTATGTTCACCTTGCCTGTTTTAGCTTCTATCCTCACTGTCCTGGAATATGCGCCATCAGTAGTTTGAAGAGTAACAATACCCTGGCTGGATAAAATCACCCCGCTTCCGTCATACGGCGCTCCGGTAGAATCAAACTCCATTTTGTTGCTGAAATTTGTGCTGGCGATATCTATACCTTTAAACTCGCTAAGATTCGCGAACGAAACATCGAAATTATTTCTTGTCTGAGGGTCTCTGGCTTTCGTGCCCACGTTTACCCTGTATGCAAAATAAGTTTCAGCCGCAGGGTCAAACGATATCCCGAATCTCACCTGCTGGGCCAAAGCCATTTCCTGGCTATATCTTAGATCCAAAGCTATTTTCTGGCACGCTGCCTCTAATTTTACCCTGGGCTCAGCAGTAGTCTTGGGCATGCTGGCCAGCGCCAATATCCCCAAGATCACGATTATCATCACCAGCTCTATTAGTGTAAACCCCGTTACAAATTTTCTATGACAATCTATCAATCTATCAGAATTCTTGCTCCGTAATTTACAAACAACCAATAGAGAATCCTTTAAAATTTGTAATGGGGTAAAGCCTTTCGTATTCTTCATTTTGCTGATTTCCATGATATACCAAGCGCTTGCTTAACGCCAGCGAAAAATCCATAATCCCGATAAAACCCCTATTGTCGCAAGTGTTATCATGGCGCCTATTCTAAATGAAAACGGATCGTATGTAAACTTAACAATATGCCTGCCCGGCGTAAGATAAACTGCTCTTAAAATATAATCCGCCCTGTAAATCTTATCTATCTTGCCGTTCACATACGCCTTCCATCCCGGATAATATGTATCGCTTAACACTAAAAACCTTGGCGCGCTTGTCTCAGCCTCTATAATAATCTCGCTTGCTGCGTATTTCGATACAACTGCTTTTTTGTCGTTCGTCGTTCGTCGCTCGTCGCTCGTATAAGAAAAATCCTCTTCCAGTATCACCTCTTTCTCTGGCTCAAAATCTTTACTCTTTAATTTCTCCAATATTTCCTTCTCATCCTTAATAATCACTGCCTTATCCGCCAGAAACGCCCTGGCTAGGTAATTCTCATTCTCATAGATATTCGCCTTATCAGCTTTTCTTGCCACCCTATAACCGTTTATTTTAAAATCCTTAGGAGATATCACATATTTCACATTTAATAGATTCAGTAAATTTGTCTCATCCGGCATCTTTGACCTTATAATAATATCCATAACCTCTTCATGCCTTTTATTATAAAGCGAACCATAGCCATATGCGTCATATATGCCGAAACTTACGCCTCTATTTGATACAACCCTTTCTTTAAGCCCTGACATGCCTTCAAAATAATCCCTCTCGGGAACAAACATATTCCGCCTCAAGGTAGCGGGGGAATCAAATATTCTGAATAGGTTTTTATCACGCTGTAAAAATCCTATCGAATCTCCGGGTTTTAAGAATTCCGCTGTATTCATATTTTGATACACATTTTTATTCGCGGTAAATATATCCACTGCGGCTATCAATAAAATAAGCGCCAAAACCGCCTTTACGCTTACGCGCCTTTTAATGCCTAAAAACATGACTACCGATAAAAACATGAATAAACCTATCCCCCTTTTTATATTAT
>JAGVFL010000048.1 GCA_020057645.1 Candidatus Omnitrophota bacterium | reverse complement strand
TATGCAGGCAGGGATTAACGACATAAAGAATGGGTTGAGCATAGAGTTGGAAGGAGCGGTTTATTACGTGGTGAGTTATGAAAATGTAAAGCCCGGCAAGGGCAGCGCATTTGTCCGCGCAAAATTAAAAAATATAAAGACAGGCGCGATACTGGAACGCACTTTCAGAAATGAAAAAATAGAAACAGCTGATATAGACAAAAAGACGTATCAATACATGTATACGTCCGGAGATGTATATGAATTTATGGACCATGATACGTATGATCACATAACCCTTCAACGCGATCAGGTAGGAGAAGTAATAAATTATCTTAAAGAAAATATGGAGGCGACAGCCTTAATCTATAAAGATCAGGTGCTTACGCTTGAACCGCCTATGTTCATGGATTTAAAAATAGTAGAGACCGAGCCGGGTATCAGGGGCGACACGTCCAAATCCGGAAATAAGCCAGCAAAAACAGAAACAGGTTTCATCGTATCAGTGCCTTTGTTTATAAGCGTAGGGGAAGTGGTGCGCATAGATACGAGAACTAAAAATTACGTAGGCAGGGTATAAGTGAGGACATGACTTACGGAAACCAAAAGTTTTCGTAAGTCATTAAAAGGAGCCAAACATGAATCTAAAAGAGATCAAAGAATTAATTACGCTTATGAATGAGAACGAGCTCGTGGAGCTCGAGGTTGAAAGGGAGGGAATGAAGGTCAGGCTAAAAAAATCAGCTTCCGGCAAGATAGAGACAATTGCGGAAGGACAAGCCGGCCCAAAGGTTGTTCAGGTTATCAAGGGGGATGAGAAAATCAGCGAGCCTGCCAAACAAGGACTGAACCTTACGGCAATAAAGGCGCCCATGGTCGGCACTTTTTACAGGTCAGCCAGCCCTGAAACAAAACCTTACATAGAGATAGGTCAGGCCATAGAGATAGGACAGGTTGTATGCGTTGTTGAGGCAATGAAACTAATGAATGAAATAAAATCAGAGGTCAAGGGCAAGGTCGTTGAGATACTCGTGGAAAATGCCAGGTCCATTGAATACGGCCAGCCGCTATTTATGGTGGAGCCTGCGTAATCGTCGTTCGTGATTCGTCGTTCGTAAAGGATGCCTTATGTTCTCAAAAATACTGATTGCCAATCGCGGTGAAGTAGCTGTAAGGATCATACGCGCCTGCAAAGAAATGGGTATAAAAACAGTCGCCGTATACTCAGAGGCCGACGCTGATTCCCTTCACGTAAGGCTCGCTGACGAAGCCGTGTGCATAGGGCCTGCGCAAAGTTCTGAAAGTTACCTGAATATCCCGGCTATTATAAGCGCCGCAGAAATTACGGACGTGGACGCAATACATCCGGGTTACGGATTTCTGGCAGAAAATGCGCACTTCGCAGAGATATGCGAGTCTTGCGACATAACGTTTATAGGTCCTACCCCTGAAAACATGAGGATGATGGGCGACAAGATGACGGCCAGGATTACCATGCAGAAAGTCGGCATACCTGTCATACCGGGCAGCCAGAGTATCGTAAAAACAAAAGAAGAAGCGGTAAAGACGGCCAAGAGATTAAAATACCCCATAATAATAAAGGCCTCCGCGGGCGGCGGCGGAAAAGGCATGAGGGTATGTCACAATGACGTGAGATTGATCAGTTCGCTTATAACCGCTCAACAGGAAGCAGAAGCTGCTTTCGGAAACGCAGATGTATATCTTGAAAAATATGTTGAAAGGCCCAGGCATATAGAGGTGCAGATACTCGCCGATAAATACGGCCATATCGTATCGCTCGGCGAGAGAGACTGCACTATCCAAAGACGGCATCAGAAATTGATAGAAGAATCGCCTTCTCCTGCCATAGATTCCAAATTAAGAAAAAAGGTTGGAGACATGGCAATCAAAGCGGCAAAGGCCTGTAATTACCTGAATGCGGGAACAGTGGAATTTCTTTTTGACAGAAACGAGAACTTTTACTTTCTTGAAGTAAATACCAGGATACAGGTAGAGCATCCCATAACAGAGATGGTGACCGGCATAGATATAGTAAAAGAACAGATAAGGATAGCCAGCGGAATGAAGCTCGGTTTCAAGCAGGATGATATAAAAATAAAAGGCGTTGCGATAGAATGCAGAATTAATGCGGAAAATCCGGAGAAGAACTTTATGCCTTGTCCCGGGAAAGTAGAGATGTTTTTAGTCCCCGGCGGCCCGGGCGTAAGAGTGGATTCGCATGTTTATTCAGGATACAACATATCCCCGTATTACGATTCCATGATAGCCAAGCTTATATGTTATGGAAGCTCCAGGCAGGAGGCAATAAAGATAATGCAGAGATCTCTCGATGAATTCATAATAGAGCCGATAAAAACCACGATACCTTTCCATAAACACGTAATGAGCGATACGTTATTTTTAAGAGGCGACTTTGCAACGGATTATGTTGAAAAACTTTTAGGGACAAACGAGTAAAAGGAGGATGTCAGAGTCATGAAAAAAGTAGGCATATTAACCGGCGGAGGGGATTGCCCGGGATTAAACTCGGTAATAAGGGCTGTTGTAAGGTACGCGATCCAGGAAAATTATCAGGTTGTAGGCATAAAGAACGGCTGGAAAGGCCTTGTGGAAAACGATACCGTTGAATTAAACCTTCAATCGGTTTCAGGGATATTGCCCAAGGGCGGAACCATATTAGGCACGTCAAGGACTAATCCTTATAAAAAGGAAAACGACATAAAAAATGCCAGGGAAAATTTTAAAAAGATGGGGCTTGAGGCCTTGATAGTCGTCGGAGGAGAAGATACCCTTGGCGTTGCGCATAAATTATATAAAGAAGGCTTCAATGTGGTTGGCGCGCCCAAGACCATAGATAATGATTTGAATTGCACTGACGTTACATTCGGATTTGACACTGCGATAAATGTTGCGACAGACGCAATTGACAGGCTTCACACTACCGCAGAGTCGCACCACAGAATAATGGTAGTTGAGGTAATGGGAAGACATGCGGGATGGATAGCTCTTGAATCAGGGATTGCAGGCGGAGCAGACGTTATTCTGATACCGGAAATTCCCATAGATATTGATGAGGTATGCGGCCTTATAAAGAAAAGGCATTCCAGAGGAAAGACCTTCAGCATAGTAGTGGCTGCTGAGGGCGCTCAGTTCAAAAAAGGGACAATGGTGCTGCAGGAAGAAAAACTGGATGCCTTCGGCCACGTGAGATTGGGCGGCATAGGCCAGAGGATCGGAGAGGAAATAGAAAAAAGAACGGGATACGAGACAAGGGTAACGGTTTTAGGGCACGTGCAAAGAGGCGGAACTCCTACTGCGTTTGACAGGGTCCTGGGAACCAGATTCGGAATAAAAGCCATGGAGCTGGTCCTTAAAAAAGATTACGGCAAAATGGCGAGCGTACAGGGAAATAAAATAACAGCTGTTTCGCTGGAAGCTGCTGTGAGCGAGCTGAAGACAGTGGACATGGAATTTTACAATATCGCGAAGATATTTTTCGGCTAATGTTACACTCTGACATTGTCAGAGTGTAACATTATTAGGAGTGATGATGAAAAAAAAGATAGCAGAGTTAATAAAAGAAGGCATTGAGGTAAAAAACAAGCTGCTAGAAAGCCGGGTCAATGAGATCGAAGAACTGGCAAAAGCAATGCTCAAGACAATAAAATCAGGCCATAAGATTTTATTGTTCGGAAACGGTGGCAGCGCCACTGATAGCATGCACATAGCAGCAGAGCTTGTAGGCAGATTCCGCAAAGAAAGAAAAGCTCTTCCGGCCATAGCGCTTACTGCCAATGTTTCTATTCTTACCGCGATTGGAAATGACTATGGTTTTGAATGTATTTTCGAGAGGCAGGTAGAGGCTTTAGGCAATAAAGGCGACATGGCGATAGGCATATCCACGAGCGGTAGTTCAAAGAATGTTGTGGCCGGTATTTTAAAGGCATCCGGAATGGGGCTCAAGACAGCTGCGTTGACAGGAAACAAAATCGGAGAGCTTTCCAAGATATCGGATTTATGCGTAAGAGTGCCCTCTCTCAATACCCCCAGGATACAGGAAGCTCATATTACAATAGGGCATATTGTGTGCGAGCTTATAGAAGATGCTTTTTAATAAGAAGATAAAAAACCTTCCCAATGCAGTAACCGCCATAAGAAAACTGCAAAAAAATAATAAAAAGATTGTGTTCACGAACGGCTGCTTTGATATCCTGCACGCGGGCCATGCAAGCTATCTCTCAAAGGCAAAATCTCTGGGAGATGTCCTGATTATAGGACTTAATAGCGATGGTTCGGTAAAAAAATTGAAAGGAAAATCAAGGCCTATTGTATCGCAAAAAAACAGGGCTCTATTGCTTGCGGCATTGGAGGCCGTGGATTTTGTAGTGATATTCAACGAGCTAACGCCTGCAAAACTCATAAAAGCAATAAAACCCGACGTGCTTGTTAAGGGCGGGGATTGGAAAAAAGAAGAAATAGTAGGCGCCGAGTTCGTGGAATCATGCGGCGGCAAGGTAAAGAACCTGGCATATATAAAAGGCCTTTCGACGCGAGGCCTGATAGCCAAGATCCAAGCAGGTTATAGTGGAAAATAATTTATTGCGGATTATAGACGCAAATTTAAACAGGGCGCGCGAGGGATTAAGGGTTTGCGAGGACATAGCCAGGTTTTCATTGCAGAATAAGAGCGCCGCTAAAACCTTAAAAACAATAAGGCATGGCGCGACAAACCTGGTGCTGAAATCAAAAAAAATATCCTTTCCAAAACTTTTGTCCGAGAGAAACACAGCAAAGGATAAAACAAAATTTATAGATTTTACGCCAGGCCAGAAAATAGAAATCCCGGACATTTTTATGTCTAACATAGAGCGCGTTAAAGAGTCCTTAAGGGTTCTGGAAGAGTGTTTTAAAATAATAGACGAAAAAATAAGCCGGGGATATAGAAAGCTCAGATTTGATGCTTATGATGTTGAAAAAAGAATTGTTAAAAAAACCAGGCTTATATCTTGTAACAGATGGAAAGAATTTAAATGACTCAAGTGGAACTCGCAAAATTAAATAAAACCTCGCCCCAGATGCGGTACGTTTCAAAAGACGAAGGCATGCTTTTGGAGTTATTAAAAACCCGCATAAAAGAAGGGAAAATAGTTCTTATTAAAAATTCAAAAAGAAAAATAAACCCCTGCGCGGTAGGAGAAGGGCTCCGCGTAAAAGTAAATGCGAACGTAGGCACGTCCAAAGATAGCTCCAGTATTGATAAAGAGCTCAGAAAAATGGATGTCGCGATAAAATACGGGGCAGACGCTGTAATGGACCTGAGCACCGGAGGAGACATAAAGAAGATACGCAGGTTAATTCTGAAGAATTCAACGGTTCCGGTAGGCACTGTCCCCATATACGAGATAGCCATCATGGCGGCAAAAAAAAGAGGGCATATCTCCCGCATAAATCCGCAGGATATCCTTGAAATCCTTGAAGCCCAGGCGTCGGAAGGCGTGGATTTTTTTACCATTCACAGCGGCATAACGCAGGGAGTCATAGAAAGGCTTAAAAAACAGAAACGGCTTATAAGCATAGTTTCGAGAGGGGGTTCTTTTATCGCAGAGTGGATGATTGTAAATAAAAAAGAAAATCCTTTTTATGAATATTTTGATGACATCCTCAGGATTGCAAAAAAATATGACGTGACGCTTAGCCTGGGGGACGCTTTAAGGCCGGGTTCGATTGCGGATGCTACTGATAGGCCTCAGATGCAAGAACTTATTACATTAGGGGAGCTTGCCGATAGAGCCAGAAAAAACAATGTCCATGTAATAATAGAAGGTCCGGGCCACGTGCCGTTGGACCAAATAGAGGCAAATATCATTTTGCAGAAAAGATTGTGCAATAACGCGCCTTTTTATGTACTTGGCCCGCTCGTTACAGACATAGCCCCCGGATATGACCACATAACAGGAGCCATAGGAGGTGCCCTGGCTGCTTTTTACGGCGCGGATTTCTTATGTTACGTAACGCCCTCGGAACACCTCAGGATACCTGACGAGGAAGACGTAAAAAACGGCGTCATAGCCTCCAGGATAGCAGGCCACGCAGCTGATATAGCAAAACGAATACCCGGCGCTCTGAACTGGGACAAGGCCATGTCAGAACTAAGGGTAAAAAGAGACTGGAAAGGCCAGATCAAAAAATCCATAGACCCTATTAAAGCGGCAAAATACAGAAAATCTTCTATATCCATAAATAAGGACTTCTGCACAATGTGCAGCGATTATTGCTCCATGAAAATCATGGAACAATGCTTCAAATAGGCTAATGTTACACTCTGACATTGTCAGAGTGTAACATTATAGGAAGAAATAGAGGGTTATGAAAGAAATACTTGTCATAGGTTCAGTGGCGCTGGACACCATCACATCTCCTTCCGGATATTCAAAGGAAATACTGGGCGGGTCTGCAACCTATTTTTCGATAAGCGCGAGCTTTTTTGCGCCAGTAAACTTGGTTGCGACCGTAGGCATGGATTTTCCGGAAAAACACAAAAAAGCCATAGAATCTTTCGGCGTAGACTTAAAAGGGCTTGAAGTAAAAGAAGGTAAGACCTTCCGCTGGGAAGGGTCTTATGTTAAAGACTTGAATTGCGCAGAAACTATTGAAACGCAGCTAAACGTATTTGCGGAGTTCAAGCCCTGCCTTCCAAAAAGATATGAAAAAAGCGAATATATTTTTCTCGCGAACATAGACCCTGATCTCCAAATATTCATACTTAAAAGATTTGCCGGTAAAAGATTCATAGGATGCGATTCAATGAACCACTGGATTAAAAATAAAAACAGGTCTCTTAAAAATATGATAAGGAAAACCTCCATAATATTTCTTAATGATTTGGAAGCAAAGATGCTTTCCGGAGAATCCAATATGCTGAAAGCCGGCAAGTACCTTCTTTCCCTGGGGCCCAGGTTTGCAGTTGTTAAAAGAGGGGAGTACGGGGCGATATTATTTTCTAAAGATTTTATATTTATGGCGCCTGCTTACCTTCTGGAAGACGTCAAGGACCCGACAGGCGCAGGGGATACATTCGCAGGCGGATTCATGGGATACCTGGCAAAGACGGATAAGATAAACGAAAAGAATATGAAAAATGCTCTTCTGTGGGGCAGCGTAATGGCCTCCTTTA
>JAGVFL010000024.1 GCA_020057645.1 Candidatus Omnitrophota bacterium | reverse complement strand
TATCGCCGGTTTATACGGGATACCTTTATGGGTTTTTTACGTCAATCGCGGCCAATGTATCGCCAGCTTCGGTATACGCTCCAAAGACGAGGCGATCATGGAGTTCCTTCCGGCGAACAAAGCATACCAGTTAACCCCTTCGCAAGGATTCCGCACTTTTATTAAAATCCAAAATAAAAACAAACCTTGTTTTTATGAACCTTTTTCTCCTGTCAGGAATGCCTCTGATCAGGAGATAAAAAATAAGATGGTGATAAGGCCCTTTGATCTGACGATCATAGAGCATAATGAGGCCTTAGGGATAGAAACCGAGGTTTCATACTTTACGCTGGCTAACGAGCCTTTTGCCGCTTTGGTGAGGGAGGTATCGATCAAGAATACTTCCAAAAGGCCTCTGGAGCTGGAATTTTTAGACGGCGCAAGTGTTATCGTCCCATACGGCGTCAATAACTTCTTCTTAAAAGAGATGAGCCGTACGATAGAAGCCTGGATGATGGCAGAATATGCTGCTAAAGACATCGCCGTCTATAAGCTGACAACAGACCCGAGAGATACCGCGCAAGTGTCTCTCATTAAAGGCGCTCATTTTTACAGGGGTTTCCAGGATAGGGGAGAGGGTATACCGATAATGCCTATCGTCGACCCTTTGCTTATCTTTGGCCCCATGTCCGATTTCTCTTACCCCTTGAACTTCTTAAAAAGTAAATCTTTTTCCGTGCCTTCCGGGCAAGCCGCAAAAAACAAAACACCCTGCGCTTTTTCTTTGATCAAGGCAAAACTGAAATCCGGCGCCAGTAAAAAGTTCTGTTCTCTTGTAGGGCATGTCTTTGATATAAACGATATCAAAAAATACAAGATCGATTCTATAGGTGGAGATTTTGTCGCTAAGAAAAAGATCCAGAACCGCGAGTTGATAGAAGGCATTATGGACAGGGTTTTTACCTCCAGCGGCCTTAAGGCCTTTGACCTTTATGCACGTCAGACCTACCTCGATAATGTCTTAAGAGGCGGCCTGCCCTGTTCTTTCAGCCTCGACGGCCACAAAAAGAGCATTTATGTCTTTTCCCGCAAGCACGGTGACTTAGAGCGCGATTACAATAAGTTTTTGATCTCTGCGACTTATTTTTCCGAAGGCGAAGGGAATTACCGCGATGTCAATCAGAACCGGCGCTGTGATATCTTTTTTAACACTCTCCTGTGCGAAAAAAATATCGCTGATTTTATGAATTTGATCCAGCTCGACGGCTATAATCCATTGATTTTCAAAGGGGAGAGGTTCGTTGTTCCAGAGGATGCCTTTGAACAGAGCGCCTTAGCGAGATGTTTTCATGAGAAGGATTCAAAGAAGATGGCCCATATCCTGTCAAAGCCATTTGCGCTCGGCGAAGTGCTCCATTATATCGAAGAGAATAAAGTTTATTTGAGCTGTGCGTTGGATGATTTTGTCAGGCAGATCCTTCTGGCAGCCCGTCCGATGGATATTTCTGTGTTCGGCGAGGGCTACTGGTCAGACCACTGGGCTTACAATACAGATTTACTCGAGAATTTCTATGCGCTCTTCCCTGACAGGATGAAATGGCTCCTATTTGAAAAAAATGATTTTACCTATTATGACACACATATCTTTGTCAAGCCGAGGTCTGCGCGCTATTGTGTCCAGCACGGCGAAGTCAGGCAATGCCATTCATTAGGTATTGATGAGGAGAAGAATGCCGTTATCCACAAGAGGCATGAAGAAAAAAACAGGGTCCGCATCGGTCACGGGGAGGGAGAGGTCTTAAAAACGACGTTATTGGACAAGTTTTTATGCCTTATTGTCAATAAAATGGCGACCCTTGACCCTTATGGCGTCGGTATAGAGATGGAAGCGGACAAGCCGAATTGGTACGATGCCTTAAACGGCCTTCCGGGGTTGTTGGGTTCATCTATCAGCGAAACTTTTGAATTGAAGCGGTTGATCGAATTTTTAAAGAAGATTTTTTCCGAACTGAATATCCCGGCAGAAGAAGGCGTACTTGTCGTAAACGAACTGCATGAATTTTTTAGCGGCATGCTGTCTTTACTTACAGACGGAGGGATGGGCTGTTTTGATTTCTGGGATAAGTCCAATGCACTGAAAGAAGCCTATCGTCTAAAAGTGAGCCGCGGCACAGCGGATAAGCCTTCAAAGAAGATCAGCGTTTGCGAGTTTTTCAGGTTTTCTGACGCGGCCATCAGGAAATTGAATTCAGGCATAGAAAACGGCTATGACCCTAAGAGCGGCTATTACTATACTTATTTCACTCACCAGATGTCAAAACACGATTCTCTCGTCGATGATTCCGGAAAGCATGTTGTCGTTGCCAAAGAGTTCAGGCAGCAGAGGCTGCCGTTGTTTTTAGAGGGTTTTATGCATGCGTTAAGGACTGAACACGCCAAGGCCGCAAAGATCTTTGAGGTAGTGCGTAAAAGCCCTCTTTTTGACCCTAAGCTCAAGATGTATCGGGTCAATGCGTCTTTGGAAAAAGAGAGTTTTGAGATCGGCAGGGCAAAGGCCTTTACGCCGGGATGGCTTGAAAATGAGTCCATTTGGCTCCATATGGAATATAAGTATCTTCTGGAGGTCCTAAAAAATAAGCTCTATGATGAATTTTACGAAGATTTTTTCAATGTTTTAGTCCCTTTTCAGAAACCGCAGGTCTACGGCCGCAGCATTTTAGAAAACTCCTCTTTCATCGTCTCAAGCGCGCATCCGGATGCCTCTTTGCACGGGGCGGGTTTTGTGGCGAGGTTGAGCGGTTCTACAGCAGAATTGACTCATATGTGGCTGCTGATGAACATGGGGCAGGCGCCGTTTTTTTTGGATGGCTCCGGGCACCTCGCCTTGCGGTTTAGGCCGGCCCTCTCTTCGCGTTTATTTTCCAGAAGGCCCGGCGGCGAAGGAAGTTATGCGGATATTGACGGCGTGCGGCATTCTGTCCGTTTTGAAGTAAATACCTATACTTTCCTTTTTTTAGGCAAGACCCTCGTTACATATATTAACCCAAAAAGAAAAGATACGTTCGGCAGAGACGGCGTTCGGGTGGTGCGAATAGCTTTATTTAACGAGAATAAGCTTTTGATTGAAACAGAAAAAGGCGTGATCGATGCGCCCTATGCCGAACAGGTCAGGCAGGGGAAAGTCGACCGTATCTATGTGTGGCTTGAAAAATAAACCTCGTTAGAGAATGGAGTTTTCAAACGGAGTAAAAGATTATTTTTTTCTTGTTTAATGCATAGGTTTGGTTGTATAATAAAAACATGAAACGAAATCCTTTTTTCTTCATTTTGGCCTCGGTGCTGCTTCTTATTTTAGGCTGTGCTACATTGTCAGAGACAGGCGAGAGGTATAGGGCGAGTGAGCAAGCTATTGAGGATGGCCAGCTCTATTTTGCTTTTGTGCACCTGAAGGCCATCCTCAGAGACGACCCCAAATCTCCCTATGCCCCGAAAGCGGCTTTTGCTTTAGGCGAATATTATTTTAATAACACGGATTATTATAATGCCATAGCCAAGCTCTCCGATTATATCCGCCTCTATCCTAAAGATAAGGGTGTGATCTTTGCCAAACTGCTCATCTATAAGGCGCTGACGACCGTCAAAAAAGAAGAAGATATGGGCGAGCAGGAAGCGGCCTTGATCAAGGAGATCAGGAAAGAGCTTTTTTCACAGCCGCTTTTTTTGATCTTTTACGACAAAAAATTCCCACGTTCTTATAAGTCTCTCTTCGATAATTCTTACCTCGTTTATGATTACGTCGACAAGATCAAAGTCTTCCGTAATGACAAAATTTTCCTTGAACTCTCACCGTAAGGGCCTGCGGTTTTTTATTAATCTCCTTTTTTTCCTTACCATCCTCACCGGGCTGGTCAATCTCTCTGTTTCCATCGTTTTAAATAAAAAGTTTAGGGAAACCGAGCGCCTGTTGGCCCGTTCCGAGGGGATCTCGTTCCACCTCAAATTCGCCTATTTTAATATTTTCCGTGGCGTGACGATTAAAAACCTGGAGTTCGGCAAGGAGGGCAACGTCTTTTTTTCCGCAAGAAGGATAGGCATCGGTTTTGATGCCTTGTCGTTACTTAAAC
>JAGVFL010000138.1 GCA_020057645.1 Candidatus Omnitrophota bacterium | reverse complement strand
GCTTAAAGCCAGGATCCTCTTTAGATGGCAAGAAGATTTAGTAGAGTTTGTTCTGGCAGGTGACCACGATGATATAAAAAGGTATTTAAAAAATATAAAGTAACCTTTTTTCGCCCCGCACCGTTTTCCCCATCTAAGTTGACACTCTGACAATGTCGCTTTGTCAACTTAGGGATTGACAGCGATGAGGAATGATGGGTAAAATGGTCATATGGTTAATATAATAGATGTTATTAAATCGCGCAGAAGCATTAGAAAATACCTGGATAAACCTATTTCAAAAGAAACCATAGATAGGCTTATAGAGGCGGCTGAATGGGCTCCGAGCGGCATGAATGAACAGCCCTGGGGGTTCATTATAGTGCAGGATAATGCCCTTATAAAAGAGCTTTCTGATAGGTCTATACCTTATATCAATGAAATGATAGAGAAAAATCCAAAATTTGCCGGGTATAAAAAACGCATGGCTGTAAAAGATTTCAGCATATTTTATCATGCGCCGTGCGTGGTTCTAGTACTTGGGAAGACAGATGCATTTTCCTATCAGAATGACTGCGCAATGGCAGCCCAGAACATGATGCTGGCTGCTTCATCCATGGGAATCGGTTCATGCTGGGTAG
Organism: Candidatus Omnitrophota bacterium; assembly: GCA_020057645.1. Lineage (GTDB taxonomy): Bacteria > Omnitrophota > Gorgyraeia > Gorgyraeales > Gorgyraeaceae > UBA10183. The sequence goes on along the minus strand of JAGVFL010000138.1, from coordinate 13,760 downwards.
GCATGATGAATGTCCTGAATGAGGACAAATGGTTCAGGGAAAAGTTCCAAGTGCCTGATAATTATAGGGTTGTGGCGCCTATTGCCCTCGGATATTTTGAGAATAAAGATATACCTGTTATTGAAAAAAGGCCTCCTGAGATTCTTAAGTATTTCTAGCCTTGCCTGAATGCCGACTTATTGATATAATAGTACGCATGGAAAAAGCAGAGATAAAGTATATAGGCGGCATGAAATTTGAGGCAAAGAACAGGGCGCATTCTGTAATAATAGACCAGCCGCAGGCAGCTGGAGGCGAAGATAAGGGCTTTACCCCGCCGGAGTTATTTATAGATTCTCTTGGGTCTTGTATCGGAGTGTATGTTTTAGGATTCTGCAAGCATACAGGCCTGAATCCGGATGGTATGAAAATAACCCTGGACTGGGAAAAGGCAAATGATAAGCCTTCCAGGATTCAAAAGATAAGCGCAAAAATAGAATTACCGAATGCTGATCCAGGGCCAAGAAAAGCAACGCTCTTAAAAGTCGCAGAGTCTTGTATGATTCACGAAACAATAAAACATCAACCTGAGATAAATATAGAGTTAACATAATAAGGTTACACTCTGACAATGTTAAAGTGTCAACTTGTTTGGTGCGTGAGAGAGGAGGGGGGATAAATGGAAAATTTTAAGGTATTACTTAATGAAAAGAGCATTCCAAGGGCATGGTACAATATTCAGGCGGATCTGCGGAATCCTTTGCCGCCTCCTCTTAACCCCGGAACCAACAAACCGTTATCGCCCGATGAATTAGCCCCTATATTCCCCAAAGAACTCATAAAACAGGAGATGTCGCAGGACAAGTGGATAGAAATACCTGATGAGGTTATCAGGATTTTGAAACTATGGAGGCCTACGCCTCTGCGCAGAGCGTTTAATCTTGAAAAAGAACTTAAAACGCCTGCCAGGATCTATTATAAAGATGAAAGCGGCAACGGCCCTGGAAGCCATAAGCCGAATACGGCAATCGCGCAGGCTTATTTTAATAAAAAAGAAGGCGTGAAGCGCATTGCTACTGAAACCGGCGCAGGCCAGTGGGGGAGCGCACTTTCGTTTGCCTGTAAAATAATGGGGTTAAAATGCACTGTTTACATGGTGAAGTGCAGCTACGAGCAGAAACCTTTCAGAAAATCTCTTATGCATGTCTGGGGCGCGGAAGTCTTTCCTTCGCCAACCAATAGGACAAAAGCAGGCAGGCTGATTTTAAAAAAGATGCCGCACACCCCGGGAAGTCTGGGGATGGCGATATCTGAGGCAGTGGAAGACGCGGTTACTCATGAGGATACAAAATATTCTCTTGGAAGTGTTCTGAATCATGTGATGCTCCACCAGACAGTCATAGGTTTGGAAGTAAAAGAGCAGTTGAAACTTATAGATGAGAAACCGGACATCATGATAGGCTGCGTCGGCGGTGGCAGTAACTTCGCGGGCCTTACTTTTCCGTTCATAAAAGATAAGATCGAGGGCCAGGATATAAGGTTCATAGCAGTTGAGCCGGCGGCGTGCCCCACTCTTACAAAAGGCCCCTATAGATATGATTTCGGGGATACGGCGCAAATGACGCCTTTATTAAAGATGTATACGCTGGGGCACAATTTTGTGCCGGAAGGCATACACGCCGGAGGGCTTAGGTATCACGGCATGGCTCCGCTTGTGTCAATGTTATTCAATGAAAAGCTTATCGAAGCAAGGGCATACCATCAGACAGGCGTTTTTAAAGCTGCGTTATTATTCGCATGCACAGAAGGCATACTGCCTGCCCCTGAAACAAGCCACGCCATAAAGGCGGCAATAGACGAGGCATTGATATGTAAAAAAGAAAATAAAGAAAAATGCATAGTCTTCAACTATTCCGGCCACGGTAATTTTGACCTGGCTGCTTATGACGCGTATCTGGGAGGGAAACTTAAGGATTACGAACACCCTGAACAAGCCATAAAGAAGGCTATCAAATGTCTGCCTAAGGTTGACTGAAGATATCCCACAAAATGAATCTATGATTAAAAATAAATACGAAGCCGTATTTTCCGACTTGGGCAATGTTCTTATCAATTTTGACCACAGGATCGCGGTAAAAAAGATCTTAGCGCTTACTCCTAAAAAAGAAGAGGACATCTATCAGCTTTTTTTTGATTCAGGCATTACTAAGGATTATGAGGAGGGGAAAATTGGTTCTCTGAATTTTTTTAAAAGGGTAAAAGAGTCGCTGGAGCTGGAAATTGATTATGATATGTTTTTGCCTATCTGGAATGACATATTTTTTGAAACCCCTCTTAATATGAGATTCCAGAGGTTTTTAAAAAGCGTAAAAGGCAGATATAAACTTGTGATGATATCTAATATAAATGAGGCGCATTGCGAATTTCTTAAAAAGAAAATGCCCATTTTCGGTGAATTTGATAAGCTTATATTTTCTTATGAGATAGGTTTTAGAAAGCCTAGCCCGGAGATTTACAATGCGGCGCTTGAGGCAGTCGGCGCGAAGAACTCAAACGCGTTTTATATAGATGACAGGGCGGATTTGATTGAAGCGGCTTCCGGCCTTGGGATAAAAGGTATGGGTTTTAACGGCGAAGAATCCTTCAAAAAAATAAAATCCGAGCTCTCATGAAATGTTTGATTATTGACGGCTATAACGCGATAAGTAAGATCAAAGTATTTGACGCAAAAAAAGACATAAGCCTTGAGTCTTCGCGCCTGTCATTTATTAAGGCGCTGGTGGATTTCAGGCGCAGGAATCGATCGTTTGATAAGATAATAGTTGTTTTTGACGGCAAGAGCGAAGGCCTTGGATTGGAAAGGGAGGCATACGGGGATGTAGAAGTTTTATTCTCAAACAAGGATAAAGATGCCGATAAGGTAATAATTGATATACTTAAAATATCATCCGGAAAGAATAAAATAACAGTCTCCTCGGATGACAATTCCATAAAAAATCACGCGAGGGCATTCAGCTGCCGGATAATCAGCATTAAAGAATTAGAGGATTTAATTATCTTGAAGAAGAAGGCCTCGAGGAGTAAAATAATAGAAAAAGATATAGGGGATAAGGATCAGGACGCTATTACAAACGAACTCAAAAAATACTGGGGAGTAGAATAGAATGGAAAGAAATGAATTAAAACCAGTTCACATAGAGGCATTTGATTTAGACGATGCCTGGTTCAGGTGCCTTTCGAAGATTTTAGAAAATGGCCACGTATATACGATCACAAGAGGCAGCTACGCCGGTCAGAAAAGGCTTGAATTTGATTTTGTTACCATCAGGATAAAAAATCCGAGCCATCAGATGATACCCATAATGCCCGAAAGTTCAAGCATCCCCGCGCCTACAAGCATGGAATACATAAACGGTTATCTCTCGTATCTATTGACAGGCCAAAAAACAAAAACAGAAGACTATACCTATGGCGAAAGAATGGTGGACGCAAAAGTGAGATTGAAGGAAACAGTAGACGGCAAAGAAATGGTAAAGGAGATGCCTTTAGAGGTCAACCAGGTTGAAGAAGTGATCAAGATGTACAAGACACAGGGGCACGGCACTAACCAGGCAACAATAGAAATAGGTATGCCTTCTGACATAAAACTGAATGATCCGCCGTGCCTGAGGCTTATAGATACGAGGATTCGCTATGGCAAGCTGCATTTTTTTCCTTATTTCAGATCGTGGGATTTATGGGGAGGCTTTCCTTCAAATTTAGGCGGGCTGGAGCTTGTGAAACAATATATGGCAGAAGAAATAGGCGTAGAGAATGGAGAAATAATAGCTGCCAGCAAAGGGCTCCATCTTTACGATTACTCCTGGGATTTCGCAAAACAAAGGACAGGCAAAGCGGATTTAGAGATAAAATAGATTTATGCACCCTATAATAGCTAAAATCGGGCCCTTTACAATTTATAGCTATGGCATGATGGTCGCCATAGCTTTTTTGTTCGGGATATTTATTGCCAAGCGAGAGGCGGTAAGAAAAAATATAAGACCGGACATGGTATATGATTTTAGTTTTTATCTATTGGTAGGGTCTATAATAGGCGCAAGGATTTATTACGTCATTTTTTTTGACCTTAAAGGTTTCTTGGAAGATTCGGTATCTATATTTAAGGTATGGCAGGGAGGGCTTGCGATACACGGCGGAATCTTTGGAGGCATAATAACAGGCATTATATTTTCAAGGGTCAGAAAGATTTCTTTCTGGGCATTGGCTGATTTGATAGCGCCTTCCATAATACTGGGCCAGGCGATCGGAAGGATAGGCTGTTTTTTAAACGGCTGTTGTTTTGGCGTGCCGATGGTGAAACCCTTGTTTGGCATGGAGGGCCACCCTACGCAGATTTACGAGCTTATTTTAGATTTTATCGGATTTCTGCTATTATGGGACTTGAGAAAGAAGATAAGGTTTGAGGGCGGGTTATTTTTATTATATCTGATGACGTACAGCGTCATAAGGATTATTGTTTCACAATTCAGGGCGGATAATCTTTATCTCTGGAATACGGGAATAACACTGGCAGACCTTAGCAGTCTGATAATTTTTATAATAGCTATGGTCTTATTCATAAGAAAAAGGCATGTTTAAAAAAATAATCTTTAACCTAGTTATTGTTATAATCCTTATAATGATAGGCTCTGCGATTATAAAAGCCAACAAACCAAAACCAAATATTGTCAAAGGCAATTTAAATAATATACAGGAATCCTTGGCGCAGGAAGCTGTTAAAAAAGCAGGCCTGAATCCAAGGGAAGCCAAATATTACAGGGTGATAGAAGAATGAAAAAGGTTAGATGTTTATTGTGCCCGGTGAGCTGCGAATTAAAAGAAAGAGAAAGAGGCAAGTGCAGGGCCCGCATGAATATAGACGGAAAACTCCAGACACTTGTGTACGGCAAGCCGTGTTCTGTGCATGTCGATCCTATCGAGAAAAAGCCATTCTATCATTTTCTTCCGGGTTCGCTTTCTTTTTCTCTGGCAACCGCAGGGTGTAACCTTCATTGTTTATATTGCCAGAACTGGGAGATATCGCAGTCCAATCCCGAAGATACCGTGAACATGGATATGTCTCCTGAACAAGTAGTTCAAGGCGCCATAGACAATAAATGCAGGACCATTGCCTGCACTTATTCAGAGCCGATTATATTTTTTGAATACGCGGCTGATATAGCCAGCGCCGCGCATAAGAATAATGTTTTAAATATCTGGGTGACAGCCGGTTACATAAACCAGAAGCCGCTGGAAGAGGCATGCGGTTTTTTAGACGCAATCAAGGTGGATTTTAAAGGCATCACAGAGGATTTTTATGAAAATATTACAAGGGGTCATATCGGGCCTGTGATGAGCGCGATAAAATTAATAAAAGAAAAAGGGGTGTGGCTGGAGATAGTGAATCTGGTTGTCCCGACGCATAATGATACAAAAGAGGATTTTTCCAGATACTGCGACTGGATAGTAGAGAATTTGGGGCCTGATGTCCCGGTGCATTTTTCAAGGTTTTGGCCGATGTATCAGTTAAAGAATTTACCGCCGACGCCGGAAGAATCGCTGATATTAGCAAGAAACATCGCGATGTCAAAAGGCATGAATTATGTCTACATAGGCAATATTCCGGAACATGAAGGCAATAATACCTATTGCCCGGCCTGCAAAAACCTGGCTGTCCAGAGGATTGGATACACAGTTACTCAAAATAATATAATCAGCGGCAAGTGTCAATACTGCGGTAACAAAATCCCGGGCCGCTGGGAGTAATATTTAAGGTAGGGGAGGGTTTAAAACCCTCCCCTACGCTTAGAGGGGGATTTATGATGGATAGAAATATGACGAGAAAAGAGTTCTTGAGAATGGCGGGTTTTGGGGTATTTACGGTTTTTCTTTTGCCTAGCTTGAAAAAATTAAACATATTCAAAAAATCATATAAAGAGGCGAGGCATTATGAGAAGCTGGCAGGATAAGCGCTAAGGTTACACTCTGACATTGTCAGAGTGTAACCTTAGGAGGGTTGGATGGCGAAGGGAATGATTTTTCTAGCGTTAGTTTTTTTATGCTCCTGTAGTAATTCTTATTCAGAGGATGTAAGGAAGCCGGCTGTTGCGGGCACGTTTTATCCAGGAGATAAGGCGGAACTCGAAACGAAGGTGGATGATTTTTTAGCCAATGCCAAAAAATCTGATATAAAAGGCAGGGTTTTGGCTATCATTGCGCCGCACGCAGGCTATGAATATTCAGGCCAGGTCGCGGCTCATAGTTTTAAGCAGCTGGAGGGCACGGATTTTAAAAAAATAATAATTATCTCTCCGAGCCATTATGTGAGTTTTGACGGGATGTCGGTTTACAATAAGGGCGCGTTTGAAACACCGCTTGGCTTGGTCAGGATAGACGAAGAACTCGCGAACAAGGTAATTTCTAAAAATAAACGTTTTATTTTTTATCCCGAAGCGCATTTAAAAGAACACGCGATAGAAGCGGAACTGCCATTTTTGCAAAGGGTATATAAAGACAAGGATTTTAGAATAGTCCCCATCGTTATGGGAAATCCTGCATCCGAGGATATAAAGATACTAAGCGATATGCTTTACGATGTCGCGGATAAGGATACGCTTTTAATTATAAGCGTGGATCTTTCGCATTATTATCCTTATGATAAAGCAGTAGAGTTAGATACAAACTCTACCGGTGCTATTGAAAAATTGGATGCACAAAAGATGTTGGAGGATATCAATAACCACGATACGGAAATAGATGCGCCTATCGCTGTTTTAGGCATGATTACGCTTGCAAACAGGTTTAATGCAAAGGCAATTCTTTTAAAATACGCAAATTCAGGCGATGTTACAGGCGATAAATCAAGGGTGGTGGGATATTCAAGCATTTTGATATATGCGCCTGAAGGAGAGGAAAAGAAGGAGGGGCTTATCATGAAAGATGAATATTTAAATAAAGAAGAAAAACAAAAAATACTTGAAGTAGCAAGACTTTCAATAATAGAAGCTGTGACCGGCGAAAGGCAGTTCTTGCCGAATGTCACTGAAGACAGGTTAAAAGAAAATTGCGGGGCATTCGTGACCATAAAAGAGAATGGCCAGCTCCGCGGGTGTATCGGTTACATACAGGCAGTGAAACCGCTTTATGAAACAGTAAAAGACGTTGCTAAATCAGCCGCAGTGAACGATTACAGGTTCAATCCTGTTACTAAGGATGAATTGGACAAATTGGATCTGGAGATATCGGTTCTAACGCCTCTCAAAAAAATAAAGGACATAAGCGAGATAGAAGTAGGAAAGCACGGACTTTACATGAAAAAGGGATTTAATTCAGGGTTACTTTTACCCCAGGTAGCCACAGAATATAATTGGGATAAAGAGACATTTTTGAAAGAGACCTGCAGAAAAGCAGGCCTTTCTCAGGACGCGTGGAAAGATAAATCCACGGAAATATATACCTTCAGTGCGGAGGTATTCGGCGAAGAAAACAAATAGCAATAGAAAAAGCCCTAAATCTAGGGCTTTTTCTATAGGCTATAAACCTTGAAGCTTACCGCTATTGGCCGCCTCCTTGTTTAAGTACCTTCTATAACTAATATATCACATTTTTTGTATAAAACAAGGCCTGGAATTTGAAATCAATATAAAAATAAAAATATTTATAACGCTCAGGAGTACGCACGTTTGAATGATTCCCAAAAGCGGGATAAATATCACGCCTATCGCCAGCCCGCCTAAACAAGAACCAAGTAAATCAATGCCGTACAGAAGGCCTGTTGTTTTTCCAATATCTTTGGAATCCTTGAGCCAGATCTTATTTGCAAGCAGGAATTGAAAACCTCCTATAAAGCCGGACAGTACAGGCAGTATTACAAAACTTACCTGGAGCATATTTCCTATGCCGGGCCTAAACTGGTTTATTTTTGCAATAGCCACCAGGGTTATTGCCACGATTAACGGGTAGATAGACAGCCAGGCCTGCGTTTTGATGTAAAGGGGCCTTTCATCTTCTATCTTTTCCATAAAGCTTGTTATTAAAAAACTTCCAAGTGTAAGCCCTATCATGAAAGATGTGAGAATAAATCCCAACTGATAATACATGTAGCCGTATATAAATTGGAATGCCAGTATTATAATCACCTGAAAGCATATCTCGCTCATCCCGGTTGCCGCAACGGAGACTAAAACAGGGAATTTTAAAGGCGCCATGGTTAGTTTCTGCACCAGAAGAGTTATTATAAAAATGGCAAATGCCATTAAGATAAAGATACCCAGATTGATTTTATCAATGTAAGGGAGGAGGTTTCTGGTGGCATCAAAAAAGCTTATCCATAATATAGTATGATAAAGGTAGCCTATGGGCTTAAAATCAGTATTTATCTTTGTATTCTGGAATTTTTGAATAGCGTTTTCCACATACCTTATCCTCAAAGGGTCCAGTTTAAAAGGCAGGTAATATTCCCTAACAAATTTTGTCTTGATGTTTCTTTCCTTTAGCCTTTTTATCAGGGTATTTACGTCCCCGGTAAGTATGCCAGGCTCTTCTGATGCAATAAATGTAATGGTATCGCCAGGGAGCATTTTAATATCAGAGAATTCTTTTTTAAGCGTATTGTAAATGCAGCTCAGGTAGACAGCGTTTTCAGGGCTTATATAGTTTTCAGAGGAAAGAAGCCCGAATGAGAATAGGCCGGCCGGTTCCAGGATTTCTTTGATCTCGCGGAAAAACTCCAGAGAATAAAATCTGTTTAAGATCGCTGTATAAGGACCAGGGAGATTCAGTATCACCACGTCATATTTATACGGCGTGGTAGATTTTCCTGTGGAAGAAGCCTCTTTTACAAAAAGCCTGCCGTCCATGTGTATGATATTGACCCTGTCATCTGTTATGGCTGGAAGGTATTTCTGAGAGAGGCTTATTATCAGGGGGTCCAATTCCACATAGTCGATCCTGTCAACCTTATGTTTCAGGATCTGATTTATCGCTCCGCCTGTTCCGCCGCCTATAAGAAGGATCTTTTTGGGATAAGGGTGTTCCAGCATTGCATAATGCACTGATTCCTCACTGGTGGATATGTCGCCTCCTGTGAACATCAGGACGCCGTTCTCATAAAAGCTGTACTGGTTCCCTAATTTTGTCACAGCAATGTTCCCGTATATGGAATCCGCATTTTCTATCAGCTTAAGCGGTTTCACCTGAAGGGACCTTGTGAAACCATCCAGGTGTTTCGGCCAGTTAAATATAATCGTAGTTGAAAATATTATAAGATATACGAGCTGGACTATATTCCTGCTAAAAAGTATTGACACGATCAGGTTCAGGTTCCCCAGGATAAGTGAATTTTGAAATGGCGTGTATGCCTTTATAAGGATGAATGTATATATAAGGCCGCCAATAGAAGCTCCCAGGCCTTCCAGCAGATATATCCTTGCCACCTGCTTGGAGGGCAGGTTGTTATCCTTTGCCGCAATCTTTGATATCAATATGAAACTCAGGCCTAATAATGCGCAAACAATAGATAATGACACAAAGGATGAGCTTAATATCTCCGTAAACCCCATAATCTTTCCAGCCGGTATCTTTAATACTGATTTTATAAGGCGTATGAAAAATATATCCAGAGGGATAAGGATGGATATGGCGAGCTGTATGTAAGAAAGTAGTTTTTCCTTAAAAGGTATAAAATCTATGAACCGCCCAAGGACGAGGCTTCCGAATGCCACCCAGAAAAGCCAGCATGCCAGTATTATCCCTAAAGAAAGCTCATTGCCGTAGAAAGCTACAACAAGCTCTCTTACGATAATTATCTGGCCTATCATTGAAGTAAGGCCAAGTATGAAAGCGCTGATATTTAATTTAAGGCTTGTTTTCATTATATACAAGTTTAACATATTTTTTCTATTGGCACAAGCGGGCGAGTAATATATAATAGACGAAAAGGAGAATCTATGTGCGGGATAGTGGGCTATATCGGGAATAAGGACGCTCTGCCTATTTTAATCGAAGGCCTGAGAAGGCTTGAGTATAGAGGATATGACTCTGTAGGCATAGCTATTATTCCGAAAGATAAAATTGTTATTAAGAAATGTAAGGGCAAAATAAAAAATTTAGAGGAGCTGCTTGGCCCGAAAGATATTTCTGAAAGCCATATCGGCATATCGCATAATAGATGGGCAACGCACGGGCCGCCCACGAATATAAACGCGCACCCTCACCATGACTGTTCAGGCGATATAGCGGTGGTCCATAACGGCATCATAGAAAATTTCAACGAGTTAAAGAAACAGCTTATAGAAGAAGGCCATAAATTCAAATCCCAGACAGACACAGAGGTCATAAGCCATCTTGTTGAGAAATATTATAAAGGGGATCTGAAAGACGCTGTATTGAAAACTCTTAAAAATTTAAAAGGCTCTTTTGCATTAGGCGTAATCTCCAAAAATGAGCCCGACAGGATTATTGCGGCAAGGAAGGAAAGCCCTTTGATAGTGGGCATCGGAGAAGGCGAGAATTTTATTGCCTCAGATGTGCCCGCTATATTGAAATATACAAAGAAAGTAATTTATCTTGATGACGGAGAAATAGCTCTTTTGACGAAAGATAATGTTACTATCTTTGACTCAGACGGCAACCAGAGGCGCAAAAATATAGATGTCATAAAGTGGACCCTTGACTCAGCGCAGAAAGCGGGTTTCCCGCATTTCATGCTGAAGGAAATACATGAACAGCCGAAGGTTCTAAAGCAAATTATTTCTTCCGGGATGAGCGGTTTTGAATTCAATCTGGAAAGCATTTCCAATATTATTATAGTCGCGTGCGGCACTGCGTATCACGCCGGGCTTGTAGGTAAGTATGTGCTTGAAAAGTTTACCAGGATACCCGTATCCACAGATGTATCGTCTGAATTCAGGTACAGGGACCCTATTGTAAATAAAAATACATTGGCGATTGCAATAAGCCAGTCAGGCGAGACAGCTGACACTCTTGCGGCTGTCAAAGAGGCAAAGCAGAAAGGCGCGAAGATATTATCTGTATGCAATGTCGTGGGCTCTAGTCTCGTAAGGATATCTGACGAGGTATTGTATACCTACGCAGGGCCTGAAATAGGCGTCGCTTCCACAAAGGCATATACGGCTCAGCTCGCGATCCTTTATATGCTGGCGTTTTATATCGCAGATAAAAAAGGCCTGCTTAAGAGCGAGCGGAAACAATCTTTATCTAGCGTTTTTAAGGATATCCCCGGGATTATAGAAAATATCCTGTCCAAAAAGAATATCATACAGCGGATTGCCGCCAGGCATCTTAATCTAGGGTCATTTTTATATCTTGGCAGAAATCTGAATTTCCCGACAGCGCTTGAAGGCGCTTTGAAATTAAAAGAAATTTCCTACATACCCGCGGAAGGGTACGCGGCAGGAGAAATGAAACATGGGCCCATAGCTCTTATAGACGAATACAGGGCTGTGGTGTGTATCTCGCCGGAATCGTTTGTATATGAAAAAATGATCTCGAACATAGAAGAAATCTGCGCCAGAAAAGGCAAGGTAATAGCTATTGTTACAGAAGGCGATAAGCTCATAGAGAATTTTACAAAAGAAATAATATATATACCCAAGATAGATGAAATTTTTTCCCCCATAGTTACGGTAGTTCCGTTACAGCTCCTTGCGTATTACATCGCAGTAAAACGCGGATGCGACGTCGACCAACCCAGAAACCTAGCCAAAAGCGTCACCGTAGAATAAGGTTACACTTTTGACAATGTCAGTTTGTCGCCTTCATTGTAAAATTAGGAAAGATGTTAAATATGTGTTATAATATAGCGCATATGACAGGGAAACTTTTTGTAGTTGCGACGCCTATAGGAAATCTTAAGGATATAACGTTTCGGGCTATTGAGACGCTGAAGGCAGTTGCTCTTATCGCGTGCGAGGATACAAGGCACACAAAAAAACTCCTTTCGCATTATGGCATCAGCACTCCTACCACGAGTTATTTTGAATACAATAAGATCCAAAAAGGCGAACATTTATTAAAATTACTGAAAGAAGGCCGGGATATCGCGCTCGTGTCAGATAGCGGGACTCCGGGCATAAGCGATCCGGGATTTAACATAATAAGGCTCGCGATAGAAAATAATATACTGGTCACAGTCATCCCGGGGCCAAGCGCTATTATAGCAGGAATTGTTTTATCAGGCATGCCTACGGATAGTTTTGTATTTGAAGGTTTTCTCAGCCAGAAACCAGGCAAGAGGCGCAAGGAATTAGAGGCCTTAACTCAGGAAAAAAGGACGATAGTTATCTATGAATCGCCCCACAGGATTTTAAAGACTCTAAAGGACATATTGGATGTCATGGGAGACAGGGATATCAGCGTCATGCGGGAACTTACCAAGGTATTCGAAGAAACTCTTCGCCTGAAGGTTTCAGAATCAATAGAGCATTTTACGAAAAATCCTCCGCGCGGAGAATTTATTATTGTTATAAAAGGGGAAAAATGACTGTCATGAAAAGATTTTTTCTATTTTCTATCATTATTTTTTTCTCACTGTCTTCATTTGCATATGGAAAAGATAAAAATATCCCTGCAAAAGGCACATGGGTAACGTGTTTTTCAGATAAAAAAGTCCTATACTCCAAAGAGTCCGCATTCGAGCTTATTAAATTCTGCAGGAAAAAAGGCCTGAATGAGGTATATCTGCAGTTTTATAGAAATGGCAAGGCTTATTACGATACTAAACTCGGAGACAGGTCAAAGTATGAGGCTATGCTTAAGGCATCGGGCGCTGATGCGATAGATTATTTGCTGAAAGAGGCGAAGAGGTGCGATATAAAGGTATTTGCCTGGGTAAATGTCCTTTGCGTAGGGAAAAATAAAAACGCCGACATAATAAAAAAATTCGGAGATTTCATATTGACACGGGACCAGCACTCGAGGGTTTCAATGAGGACGGAAGATATAAATGAGTCTGATAAATATTATCTAAGGGACGAACAGCTTTTCTTGGAGCCCGGAGACCCGCGGGTAAGCGAATATATGGCATCTGTAATAGATGAAATTATAACCAGATACCCTGATTTATCAGGGGCGCATCTTGATTACGTGCGTTATCCGTATCCCGTGCCTTTTCTTCCGCGTTCAAGTTTCAATAAATACGGCCTGACATACGGATACGGAGAGGAAAACGTGAAAAGATTTAAGAAAAAAACAGGACTGGACCCTTTATCCATGCCGGACAATAATGAAAATTCTCTTATATGGGACGACTGGAAAAGAAGCCAGGTCACCAGTCTCGTAGACAAGCTGGCGAAGAATATAAAAAATAAATACCCCGGGATGATTGTATCCTGCGCAGTTCTTCCTTCGCCTGACACTGCTTTTTCCACGTCGTTCCAGGACTGGCCAGGGTGGCTGGAAAACGGCACGGTTGATTATGTGGTGCTGATGAATTACACGAAGAACAATCAGCTTGCAAAAGAGATAACGGCCTCAGCCCTTGCTCAGAGAGGAAAGGGCAAGGTATATATAGGTATAGGCAACTTTTTAATGAAAAAAGACCCCCAGATACTATCCGAGCAGGAAAGGATAATAAAGTCCATGGATCCGGACGGCATAGCTTATTTCTCCTACGATTTTCTTTAAAGGGACTGGAAGACACATCATATACCCCTATACTCTGAAAATCCATCTTTTTCCTCAAAAGCCATCTTAAATCCACAGGCGGGATCATAAGCACTTCT